>CAJXVQ010000143.1 GCA_913060685.1 uncultured Verrucomicrobiales bacterium | reverse complement strand
AATCTTGGTCCGCTCATCGTAGCCCGGCGGGAGCAATTCCACCCGCAAATCACTTCCTTCTTTGTGCCAGAAAGGCCCCCCACGGAACACTTCCACCTCCGTTTCACCTCTCCATGCAGGAAGGCGGACTTTATTGATTCCTTGAATCTCCCGGACTGATTTCCGGAAGTAGTCGGAGGCAAGGACCATGTCGGCAAAGTCTCTCGTCATCGGGGCAGCCATGTATCCTGCGATTCGATATTCGATCATGTAGAGGTAGCTTCCCACCCATGACCGGAAACGGTCGGGTGTCATCGGCTCCAATTCTCCCCGCTCGTGGCACACGGTCACGAAGCTTTCCCCGAAACGGAAGATCGGGGCTTTGGCCAGGATCATTCCGATTTCTCGGGCAGCATCGTGTTCAGGTTGATCGAATCGGACGGCGGGAATCTCCCGGCTTTCTTCCGATGGTTCGATGTTCTCGGACTTGGTTTCGTTTTGCTTTTTCATCTTACTATTATTTCGCATTTTTTGTCTTTGTTGTTCTCAAGTCCGACTTTCTCTTTTTGTGAAAGCCGGATTAGATTTTTAGTTGAAGGAGCTTGGCTCTGGGCTTTCGCTCGGGGTCACGAATCGAGGAAGGTAATCGGATAGACTGCACCGAAAGACTTATCCCGTTTCCCAAACTCGAATAGCCTCCCGGCCTGATCGGTAAACACCCGGCCTCGAAGTCGCTTCACCCGGTGGCCAATGGCTTTGCGCGGGTCCTTGGCATGGCCCGCGATGGCCTCCAAAAGATTCAGCTCTTCGGCCTTGTCGATGAGTTCGGCGGAAGTGAACTCATCCCCGGCGGCAGGAAGCCCGGACGCCAGGGAGCAAATGAGGGCTTCGAGGGCGGCCCCGGATTCATCCCCGCCAAGGCTGAAGGTTCTCTTTGCAAAGGGTTTCAAGTTTGGGTTGAAGTGGTGAACGATGGCACCAACCACGCTTGCCCACTGTGAAGCGGAGGTGTGCCGGGCCTCCTTGCAAGCGGGCCGTCCGGCTTCGTTCCACTCCCGGACGATGGCCCAGAGGGCGGCCAGGAACCTTGCTCGTGTTTCCGCGAGGCAAAGCCAGTCCGGGGTGATCTCCTTTTCAAACGTCCTTTCCGTGGCCTTGCCCGGCTCGAAGAGATCCACCACAAGGGAGCGACGAACAAGATCTTCGGCAAGGGTGAGTTGATTCCCACTTGTAAAAACCTGAGTGACGTTGAAGCGGGTTTCCGTGCGTGACTGGCCCAGGATTCGCGGCTCGTGAACGGGTGAATTTGTGAAGCGGTTCAGCTCGTTGGAATGAAGAGAGGCCACGTCATCAAGAGCCAGGTAGGGTTTCCGATTCAAGGCGGTAATGTCTAGGATCTTTCGGAGCTCCTCATTATTGGGTTTCGTGCTTTCGGCGGGTTCACCGTGGACCGGGGCGAGGGCCATTCGCATGAGAAGCGACTTACCGCTTCCCGGCTGATTCCCATTGAAAACGATCATCGGTTTCACCGTGCCTTCCTTGAACAAGGATGAGCAAAAAACGCCAAGCATAGCGGAAAAATGAACGCCAAGGGACCGGCTTTTTCCGTTCTGTTCTTCTTCGGCCCAGGGGAAGCGGGCGAGGCAATCGGAAAGAAATTCCGTGGCTTCTCGCAAGGACAGGTCATGCCGATACTTCACAAGCTCAACCGTGAAAATCTTGGTCCGCTCATCGTAGCCCGGCGGGAGCAATTCCACCCGCAAATCACTTTCTTCTTTGAGCCAGAAAGGCCCCCCACGGGAAACTTTCACCTCCGTTTCCCCTCTCCATGCAGGAAGGCTGACTTTGTTGATTCCTTGAATCTCCCGGATCTGTTCCCGGAAGCGGTCGGAAGCCATGATCATTCCTGCAAAGTCACGGGTCATTGTCGCGGCAAGATACCCGTCGCCTTTCGGCCTCATGGCGTAGAGATAGCTTTCCACCCATGAGCGGAAACGGTCGGAAGTCATCAACTCCAATTCCCCCCGTTCCTTGCCAATCGTCACGTAGCTTTCGCCAAAGCGAAACAAAGGTGAAGGTGCAAGGATCATCCCAAATTCACGGGCGGCATGGCTCACGGGCTGGTCAACTCTCACGGTTGGAATTTCCCGGCTTTGTTCTGGCGGTTCGATATCGGCAGACTTTGCCACCAAGACGGCATTGTCCCGGATTTGCCCAGCCAAGTCTTGTGTGTTCGATTCGTTTTGATCGTTCATTTCAGTGCTTTGCTATGTTTAGAATTGGCTCGGCCTTGGCGGTTGGATTCAGCCAGAGAAGCTTTTGCAATCGGGGCTTTTGATATCGTTGAAGCTTCCCGTCCTTGTCCTTGGCTCCGTGACGGTAAAGCCCCGGAAGGCGGGAAAGCCTTACGGCAGTCATGGCGGCGGCATCGGCCCCAAGGGGAGCGAGGACTTGCACGAGATCGTCTCGAAGCGCATCGAAATCGGACTTCGTTTTGCAATCCACTCTCACCAAGGCGTGAACACTTCGGCGGCCGCTTGTGAACACCGCGACAATCGGGAAACCGAGTTGCACCAAGGCTTTTAGCCAAAGCTCTTCCGGGGCATGGTCGCTTTCGAGGACAAGGAAACGCCAGTCCGTTACGCATTCCCCGTGCCTCCTTCCCGGACGCGGCTTGCCGTCCTTGTCCTTATTATTGGGGTTCCACTTCCATTCCCCCTCTACGGGTTGCACAAGAAATAAAATTCCTTCTGGGCCTCCCGTTGGAAGGGATGAGGGAACGGCTTTCGTGCCGGGCTGGTCTCCAAGTCGGAAGCTTCCCTTACCATGACAAAAAAGGAAGTCCCCTTGGCTGAATGGTGAGGTGAAGACAAGGACATGCTCTCCGGGTTGGTAGAGGGCTGAAAGCATGGCTTCGGCGGTTTCGATTCCTTGCTCTCCAGTCCGGCCGGGAAACGAAAGCGGGGAGCGAGAAAGAAGCCATTCCTGCGAGATCTCGACGGGGCACTTTCCCGCAAGTCGCGTGAGTGCCTCCAGGTCAAACGGTGGCCGCTTCGGGCGGGGCTTCGGCATCGGTCGGCGGCTCACCTTTCCGAAGTCTCCACCTTGCGAGGGCTTCCCATCGCTCTCGGCTTTCCCGATTCGTTGGCGTAATTCTCGATTGAAGTTCTCGACGGCATCGGTGCAACTATCATGGAAGCAATAGCCGGTCGGAGCTCCGGTAAGGACAACGCGAAAGTCTCGCCGGCCTCCCCGGTTGCTGTGGAGATCGCGACCGGGACACGGGGCGTATTCCCCATCCTCCAGGGAGCATCCTAAAAGCTCTTCGGCGATGGCTTGGCGAATGGCGGAATTTTCACTCATCAGAGGCCCCACCCTTCTGTTTTCCTCTGTGACTCAAGCCACTTGTCGAAACCCTTGGCCGCTCTTGGTCGGAGGTGCTCGGTTCTTTCGAGAAGCAAGAGAGAAACTTGATGCCGGTTTTTCCGAAATTGTTTGATGGCCTCGGTGACGGCTTCGACGTTTGCGATCTGAAGTCCGTAAACTTCGCGGACTTTGTCTCTCAAAGCAGTCAGTTTCAAACGGCCAGCGGTTCTCAGGTCGCACTCATCCAGGCACGACAACCTCCAAGGATCATTCAGCCATGTGTGAGTGTTTTCGAGGAACTGCGATTCGTCGTTAAAATTGAACTCTTCTTCGACGGTTTGACAAATAGGGAAATGCTTACTCATCAGAGCCTCCTTCCTGGGAAAGAAGCTTCCATTGGTGAAAGTAGTCCTTCAGCAGTTTTCTAGCGCGAGGGCGGAGCCTTTCGACTCGTCTTGCATCACGCTTTGAAAATGAGCCCGGCTTCTTCAGCATAACCTTGCACTCGAAGGCCATCGCACAAAACAAGGGCTGGAGTTTTTCCCCCGCGATGTCTGGAGGCAAGGTTGGTAATTCAAGGACAATGGCGGCTCCAAGTGCGTCTGAATTTGAGGAATCCCCCTCGGGGATGATCTCAGCTACGCCCTTAAAAAAATCTGGTGTTCTCATTATATTGACGGAGTAACACACGGCGATAACTTCCCACGATTCGACAAAGTGAGATTTACCACCGGGGCGTAAGCTCCGGTGGTTTTTTGTTATCCTTGGCTCTCGACTTTGAATTGCGCATCGATGGCTCGGCGAACTTCTTCGACGGAAAAAAATATTTTTCTGCCAATGCGTACAAAGGGGAAAATCCGTTTGGCTTGCATTGCGCGAAGCCACCGCAGGCTAGGCCGTGAGGCCTCATCTATCCAAATTTCCTTGAGGAGAGTTGGAGCATTAACAAGTCCAAAGGATGGCTGGCTTCTATTTTGAAATGGTGTTTGGTCCATATCAATTCCTCTCGCATCAACAGAGAGGCCCTTCGTTTCATTCTGATTACGTTTAGTCATCACGAAACGAGATTGTGTGCATGAAGAGACACGTTAGAAGAACCCTCCGCTTCAAAATAAAAATTAGAATGAAAGGGAATTCTCTTTAGCTGGCTCGGGTCTTCCACGCCTTCTCCATATCACGTTTCCAATTCGTGAGAGACTTCCCCTCGAAAAGAGCGGTTTTGAAGTAAGGGTGGGTGAGGTAGTTCTCATTACCAGCCATTAGCTTTAGGATCTCTTCCCCGGCGCAAAACCAGGCCTCGACTGTGTCGGTTGTGAGTTGCCGTGGAAGGTCCTTCAAAATGTGAAAAACAGAGGAAATCTCCTCCGGTTTCACTCGCTCAAAAACACGTTGCTTAATCAAGGAATCTACTACCGGAAGGGTGTTCGATATATATGGGCTCAGGAAATTAACAATCTCTTGTGCGTAGGAAGTAAGTGTTTTTCCTTTGAAACTTTTCACCTTTTTACCAAAGCCCTGCATCTCTAAATTCTCAAAAATCACTTGTTGCACCCCGCCATTGACTGACTGGTGAGAAGGCCATGTCAGCACCGTTTCCAGTTGTTCTTTGAGAGTAGGATTACCTCGATTTAATTCCCGATCAAGTTCACTGGTGGCCCGTTCTGCTATTTCAAGTAAGCCAAGTGCTGAATGTTCGTCGTTAGTTCTGGCCATCCCTTCCAATCCGTGTTGCAGCCCTAAAATCAGATCGGTTATTTCTTCGGCGATGGACTTTTTGGGAACGCTTGCAGGGTTGTAGAAAAGGCTTGCGATGCTCTCGTGCAAAAATTCGGCGAGTGATTCCCGGTCCTTGAACGGCGGTTCGGCGGATCGCTGAAATCCCGGAAATTCAGGCAATGGAAATTCGCTTACCTTTACCTCCCTCAAGTTCAGTTTTGAACGAAGTCTACTCTTGCTTAGTGAGCATTCAGGCATCCATAAACCCTGCCACGTGACTCGAAAAGGTGTGCCCCCGGTGCCGTCCATCGCGATGAAACCTAGCTTGTTTTGTTGTCTCTTTTCTTTCATCGTCTCAGGCGATTTGAACGATCTTTTCACCAGTGGCCGGTTCGATATTCCAGAAGCGTTTTCCTTCCTCGGGGCTGGTCATATTGAGATAATGGCGGCGAGCTACGCTTTCAGTGTTCCCTCCCTCCAGACAGGCCCGGCCTACCGAATCGAAGGCGGCAATATGCATCGAAAAGAAGGTGTGCCTAAGAATGTCCCGCCCTTTGTCATTGTTGATTTTTTGGTGTGCCCTCACCCCCGCGATCAGGCGGTCAGAATTTTCAGGCAAGATCGGAAGTGGGAAAGCCGTGAGCCAGCGGGAAAGGTTCTCCCGGATCAGCACTTGGCGATATTGCTTTGTCTTACTGATCTCCGGCTGAATGTGGATCACTCCATTCTCCAAATCGATGAGCTTGCCCCGCTCCTTATGCTTTGCCAGCTTTGGCAACTCGGAACCCGTTCTCAATCCGGCAAAGAGGGCCAGAGCGAAGTAGGGAACCAAAGCCCCGTCCTTAAATCCTGCCACATATTCCATAAGGGCTTCGCATTGGCCAAGATTGAGAGTCTCAGGTCTTCCCCGGCTGATCTTGAATTTCACAATCGGGGAGGCTGGATTATTCGGAAGCCACCGGCGTTGTGGATCGGCACACCAAGAAAAGAAGGAATGGAGATCGGCCCGGAAGTTGTTCCAGGTCTTCCGGTTGGCCTCGCTCACGCCATCCTTCCCCCGAAGTGAGCGCAAGAAGCCTTCCACAAGGGGAGTGGTCACGGTGTGCAGTTCCGGCACGCTCACGGTTTCCCTGATCTTGGCGACAATCTGCCAGTCGGACGGGGCACGGTTGCGGTGGATCTCTTCGCGGGTATCGGCGGCGGCGTTCCTGACATCGGCGGGAAGTGAGGCGAGAAGTTCGGGGAGAATGGAAGGGGAGCTTTCACCAATCGCCCGGACAGCGGCCCGGAAACTCGCACGGTGTTCCTTTGGCATTCTCCGTGCGATCTCTTCCGGCGTGGCCAGGGCTTCCCTTGCCAAAGTTGCGCGGCCCGTCTCCAAGGCGGGTTTCTCGCCATCGGCAAGGCCATGAATGAAAGCGAAGGCTTCGAATTGCCGAAGGGTGCTTTCGAGTTGCACGATTGAGCGGGGGCGGACGCCTTCCTTTTCCTTGCCCTCCAGAAACGCCGCCACGGCCTTGGCAATGGAGATCGTGAAATCTGGACGGGTGAAGTTGGAAAGGAAGAACTGGACCGCTTCTGTGAGCGTGTAGCGTTCCCCAAGGCTTTGAAAGGCAGACTCGGCTTCGTGGATCTGCTCGGGTGAAAGTCTGGTCACGGCATTGTGCAGGACGGCATCCTTGTTCCCGAGTTCGACTTGCTTCGTGAGAATGAAGGCTTCAGCCTCCATTTGATCCTTGAAACGCTTTTTGCGGTCTTTCCCGGCTTCCTTCCATCGGGCCAGGAACGTCTTGTAGGAATACCCATCGGTGGTTTCCTCGATCTCGCGAAGGGAAACCTTGTTTGCCTTTTGAATTCTGCGGCTCATCTCGGTGCATTTCTGTTCCTTTCCCCGTCCAAAATCAAGGCGAAAATGGACGGGGTCGTGGACGGGGTAAGAGTTAGATATTGTTAAATAAGGGGTAGTCTTCAGGCTCATAACCTGAAGGTTGTAGGTTCAAATCCTACTCCCGCAACCAATGAAAGCCCTTAACTCTGAAGAGTTAAGGGCTTTCGCCTTTTACAGGAAGAACGTGCCGAAATGCACTGGAATGAAGGGGCAACACCCTTGCAGAGTTCGAAAAAGATCCGGAGTGACCAATGCCCCTTGCTCAATGCGTAAGGAAACTTTTGAGAAAGAAAGAATTCGCCCTTTTCTATCGCCTTAATCAGGAAGCTGTCGTGAAAGTTGGAATCAAATTTTTTATCCTTCCTGCGATTTTCCTGCTTCATTCCGGTGACTCCAGAGACGGCGGGGCCTCGGATATTATCGAGGCCGCGGAGCAGGATGATGCTGACGCTCAGTATAACCTCGGAATCTGCAACGATTATGGCAGGGGAATGACCAAGGATATTGAGGTCTCCTATATGTGGCCCAATTTTGCGGTGGCATCAGGTGGCGAAGGTGCAAGAAAGCGACGTGAAAATCTTAAAAGCAGAATGACCGTCGGGCAAATTGCCGGGGCTCAACAGCTGAGTGAGAATTGGAAACCTCGTCCGCGTCGGGGGGAATACTGCCACTATTCCCATCTGGAAATCACTTCTTCCCTGCTTTCTTCAAATACTGATCGAGCGGCACCAACAGGTTCTTCGCACTGCTCAATTCTCCAAGCAGGGTTTGGGCGGCCGCGATCATCTCAGGGGTCAGGCCGCGGGTGCGTGCAATATTCTGTTTGGCATGGTTTTGGGGGGAAGGATCCTCGGTGGCAGACATCAGCAGCAGCGCCACGCCCGCGGTCTTGTTTGCCTTCACTCCCTGGCCCCGCACGTAGAGCATACCGAGGTTTCCAATCGCCAGCGCATCGCCCTGCACCGAGGCTTTGCGATACCACTCATTCGCTTTGGCAAAATTAACCTCAGTGCCACGCCCGTGTTCGTAGAGAACCCCCAGATTGAATTGCGCGCCCGCATTCCCTTGAGAGGCGGATTTTCCATACCAGACCACTGCTTGCTTCTCATCTTTGGCCACCGCGATGCCCCTCTCATACATCAGGGCCACATTGAATTGCGAATCGGCGTGGCCTTCCTTGGACGCGGCGAGAAACTCCTTGTAGGCAAGTGGTAGATTGTCGGCTTGATAGGCGGCGATGCCAGCTTCGAAATGGGCAACCCCCTTGGGCTGTTTCTTGTCTTCCTTGTCCTGGTCTTGGGCCTCAGCCGTCAATGTCAGGGCGGCAAGGAGGCAGGCGCCGAGCGTAAGCAGGAAAGTGGATATTCTGGGTGGGTTCATTTCTGGCAGCTTCGTATCTGGTTCACTTCACCGTCTTGAACGCGGGATGCTTTGTCAACAATGGCCTCGCCCGAAGGGCACTCGGATAGTGGCATGATCCGTCCCGGTCATGTTCAATCCTCGGTAGCCTTGCTGCGAAGCTCGCTCTTAACCGAGCGCCATTCGGCCTCGCCCGGTCCTTTGACGTTGGGTATTTGAGCCGTAAAAAATGGTGGAGTTGCTGGAATACTTCATTCAGTTGATTTCGATCAATTGATTTGGAAGGAAGCTTAACAATCCTTCTGAACCGCCCTCTTTTTCCGCACATTTCGCTTCTTCTGCAGTGAGATCAAAACCCTGTTGGCTCTTTTCTCCCTGGCCTGATCGCCCTGAAGTGGCCGGCGGGAGAATGGGCGCGACATTCGGAGCTCGCTTGTGTTTGATCGTGACAGGTGAGTATTCGTTGGAAATTATTCTTATTGCTCTTCGCGCTGACGACGGGGGCCATTGCCCTGGTCTTGGTGGTTGCGGAGCGCGAATTTCAGGGCTGGGTGAAGTTGGAAATCGAGCGACGCTTTGAGGGAGAGCTCAAGGATCTCCTGGAGGCCCGGGATGAACGCTTGGCGGAAACCAGAAAGTCGTGCGCAACTCTCGCGGAGGAGCCTGAGTTGAGGTCGATCTTGAAAGGAGAGAACAGCGAGGACTCCAAGAGGGCCTTCTTGAAGAAGTTTCGCGAGGATCCCCGAGTCGTGCAAGCCGTTGATGGCCGGGTTCGTGCCGAGGAAGAAGCCACTCGCCCGGGTAAAAATCAATCGAGAGGTTTGCCGGTCCTGGGGGTCGTGAATCTCGAGGGCCAAGTCACGCACTTGGGGCGGGTCGTCAAACGGGCCCGCCCTGGTCGGGAGAATGCGGCCAAGCGGATTGCCGAGCTACAGCAGCAACGCGACCAAGTGGTGGGCTACATGGTGCTGGAGGGGCGCGAGGGCCGGAGGGCGATGGTTCAGGAGGTCGTTGTGACGCCTATTTTCGAGAACGGAAAATTGCTCGGGATGTTCTTTCTCGGGCGGGATGCTGAAACGGATGACGGGCGCTCCTTCCAAGCGGCGAAGGAAAACCCGGGTCGTGACGGGCGCTTTGGTCTTGTGGTGGAAGGCCAGTGGTTCCTCAAGGGATTCTCTGAGAAAGAACTGGAGGAGATCGATCGCGAGCTCGATGCCGACTTCTGGAGCGAGCGGACGCCGCAAATTTTGGAAGCAGGTGGAGCCTCCTATATGATTGTGGGAAGCGATCTGAATCCGGGCTCTCCCCGGTGGAAGGGCTATGAAGTGGCGCTCTTTCCCGTCGATTCGCTTTTTGCGGCGTTTCTCCGCTTGCGGGCCACGGTGGCTTGGCTGGGGCTCGGGGCGGTGGTGATTCTTTCTATGATTTCATGGGTTCTTTCGCAGCGCTTCAGCAAGCCCATTGCGGACTTGGTGGCCGGAACGGAGCGTATTCGCTCCGGCGACCTGAGCGGAGAAGTCAAGGTGAACTCGACCGATGAATTCGGGGTGTTGGCGACTGCGTTTAACGCCATGACCCAAGACCTGGCCCTCAAGGAGCGCTATCGTGAAGTCCTGGGGAAGGTGAGCGACCCGGCGGTGGCCCGGCAATTGATGGAAGGACGATTGGAATTGGGCGGGGAGGTTCGGAAGGCGGCCGTGTTGTTCTGCGACATCCGGGGTTTCACCGCGATGACCGAGGGAATGGATCCGGCGGAAGTGATCGAGTTTATGAACGAGCACATGACGGCTCTCACCAAGGTCGTGGCTGCGCATGGCGGGGTGGTCGATAAGTTTGTAGGTGATCTCATCATGGCGGTTTTCGGGGCGCCCCGGTCGCGCGGGGACGATGCTTTGCGGGCTGCACGTTGCGCCTTGGAGATGATGGCGGAACGGCAACGCCTGAACGAGACCTCGGGACGCGTGGTGGAGGTCGGGACCGGGGTGGCCTACGGAGAATTGGTGGCCGGTTGTATGGGCTCCATCGATCGGCTCAACTACACCGTCTTGGGAGACCGGGTGAATCTCGCCGCTCGTCTTTGTTCGGCCGCCGGGATTGGAGAGGTGCTTGTGGACGAAGAGATCGCGGCGGCTTTGGATGACACGATGCAGGCCGATGCCCGCGAACCAATTAAACTCAAGGGCTTTGCGCAACCCATGGCTTCCTATCTCTTGCGTTCGACAAAGTAGGCCAGGACAAGAATTGCTTGCCGACTTTGCTTCCCGTGCCTGGATCGGAGCGACCGACGCCGGTGGCGAATCACCCCTCAATAATTTACAAGAGCGGGTCTTGTTCCGGTTGTGGGAACCAGTCCTCCGGGCATTCCTGGAATATCCGGGATTTTTTAAGAAACAATCCCGACCTACGTGGGTTCTTCGAGGCCTCAGAACTCGTCCGGTTCATCGCCGGGTGGAGGCAACACGTTGCCCGCCTTCGAGCAGAACTTCCTGACACTGGTCATGCCAGATCTCCCTTGGTTCGCTCGAACCCGTCACTGTCAGGGTCGTAATGAACCGAACTAATGGTGATCCTTGGAACAAAGGGTAAATTTTCTTGACCGCTTTAGATAGATATCCTAAATAGCATCTGGAAATGAAAAAGACATTTAAAGCTCAGCCAGCTTCCATTTTGTTTTTTGGTTCTATTGTGATGGCTTCTGCAGAGCCGTTCGTCGCTGTGGGTAACCACGAATCTATAGACACTGTTGAAGTAAGTGATGGGTTCACGGTTGTCAAAGCGGCGGTAACAAATGATCCTTTTTCATCGGATAACATGATCATGTCGAAGCCGTTGGCCCGAGTGATTGTTCCGCTTGGGTCTCGCCTTCTTTCCCGGAAGGCGTCGGGCTTAGTGTTTTCGTCAGGCTCAATTAACTTTAAGATATCGTGATTCTCCTTCTCAATAAAAAGCATACTCAGCCTGATATCGCAACGAACACCGACTTGAAAGCGTTTCGTCTCTCGGTAATTTCGATGTTTTTTTTGTCTGCGGTTTCGCAGGCTCAGGACGTCTTGGCCGACCTCCCTACATTGCCCATGGGGTTTACCGATGCGCCTTTGGGATTTTCCCAGGCACCTTCGGGATTTACCCAAGATGATTCAGCATTCGCTCCCGGCCCCACCCAGCAGGATTTCACTATGAATGGCAGCGTAACGCTTGCCTACAATTCAAACGTCAGGCAGGGCATAGCCGGAGAAGGTAATTCGAGTTCGGGTGATCTCACGCTTTCTCCCAGAGTAGGATTTAATTATCTCCGCAGAAGAGATCAGTGGCAGTTGGGTGTTAATGCGGGAGGGAGCTATCGGTTTAATTTTGATAATGACGATCTAGACGGATTTAACGGTAGCATTGGGTTCTTTGGGGGGTATCAATCAACCAAGGTGGTGGCCTCCTTCTCGACTAACTTCTCATCCTCCAGCGGGGTGAATCAGATCTCAGGGGGTTTTTTGGAGCAAATTTCCTACTCAAACAGCCTCGTTGCCAGCTATCGTTTTAGTGGTAGGACGTCCCTCATGGCATCCTGGAATCGATCCGCGAACTACACCCAGACCTCGGGTTTCGACGACACCTCGTCATCAACCTTTAACTTGTCGGCGGTTTGGCAGGCCACACCCTTGATTAATATCGGTCCGGGCATTCGATATTCAAGAAGAGAGGGAGAGAGTGGGGACGTTACCTCGATCGGGCCCTCACTTTCCGTCAACTACGATCTTTCCGATAGAGTCAAACTTCGTTCTTCAATCGGAGCCAACTACGGGGAATTGCCTTCCGGCGAAGATACTGAATTTGTGAATTGGTCTCTTTCCATGAATTACCGACCACCCTCGGCTCTTTGGAATCTTAATTTAAGCATGATTCAAGATTACCAATCCACTTTTGTGGAAGGCGGGGGCTTTGACGAAGTGACGTCGTATCAACTGGGCTGGGGGCGCAAGATTCGGAGAGCCAATGTGGGGTTGAGCCTCGCTTACCGGGTCACCGACCCCCAGGAAACCCCGCTGTCAGTGGACAATGGCCGGGATTCCGATTTTTTTTCCATAAATGCCACACTTGGAATGCGTGTCTTTCGAGATGAAGTGACTTTTAACACAGGCATCTCCTGGCAGGACCAGTCAGCGTCCAACCAGAATTATTCTTATGACGGCTTTCAATATCGCGCGAGTCTCACTTGGCAATTTTAATCCTGAAAATCATCTTCAATACTTTTAAATGATCGTGTTGCGTCAGTCCGACAAGGGCGTGTGTCCTTCCAGGGCAGCACAACTCGAATAATCTCACCCCAAAAAATCCAAAAACCCCCTCAAAACCATGAAAAAAAATCTCTATCGACTTGTCCTCCTCCTCCTTTTTGGAGCCACTTCCTATGTCTCGGCTGAATCTGCGCCTGGTTCGCTTAAGGCTTACAAACTCAAAGTCGATGACGAACTGCAGCTCAATGTCTTTCTCCAGCCCGATCTGTCAAAACTCTTGACCATTGACCGGGAAGGGAAAGTTTCCATTCCGATGATTGAAAAAGCGCTTCCATTGTATGGTATGACGCGGGCGGAAGCGGCTGAGGAAATTCGATCGGCTTATGCCGACGGTTTTCTCAAGTATCCCCAAGTGGATCTTAAAATCACCAAATACTCTCAGGATTTTGTCCAGGTCAGCGGGCAGGTCGCGAATGCCGGCCCTGTTGCGATTCCCTTTCATGGGAAACTTGATCTCTTCACCGCCTTGACCCAGGCGGGATGGGTCACAGGTTTTGCGAATACCGATGCCATTAAGCTGATGACAAGAAGCGGGGCGAGTGCGACCGTTAGCTTGGAAGAGGTGCTGGGAGAG
>CAJXVQ010000142.1 GCA_913060685.1 uncultured Verrucomicrobiales bacterium | reverse complement strand
ACGAGATCAGCCTCGGTCTCGTGGGCTCGGAGATGTGTATAAGAGACAGCCCTCGCCTATCTCGCCTTCGTGAACGTCCGCGAACGACTCCCCGAAATTGGCACTCTTCGCGCCATTGGCGTCAGCCACCTCAAGATCGCAACCCTCCTCCTCACTCGCGCCGCCCTCATTGGCCTCCTCGCCACCGCCCTCGTGTTCCTCATCTCAAAAGCCACCTCGTTTACGCTTCCCCCCAGCACCTGGCTCCTTGTCCCCCTCGTCTGTGCCGCCGCCGCCTGGCTCCCCACTCTTTACGCTCTCACGAAAGATCCCGTCACGATCCTGCGACACGATTAAACCAATCATCCTCTTCCCGCTCTCATTTCCCAAGCCGACCGCTCCCCCCCCCAAGCCTCCAGGGGAAGCCAAACTCATCCTCATTTCACTCCAACTTGACAAGTGCTATCAATGATAGCAACGTTCACCCATGGCCCAACTCCTTGTCAGAAAAATCGATGAAGCCCTCGTGACTCTTCTGAAAAACCGTGCTGCTTCCAGCGGTCGATCTGTCGAAGAAGAACACCGTCTCATCCTTCGTGAAGCTCTCACTGGCGTTTCAGCCAAAGACGGCCTCTTGACCCTCGAACAATATCTCGTTTCCGACCCACAGGAAGAAGTCGAACTGCCCCTCCCCCAGCGTGGCAACTCATCAGAACGCAGCATCGACCTCTCATGACCGAATACCTCCTCGATACCAACGTCGTCTCCGAACTTCGCAAAGGATCGCGCTGCCATCCAAAAGTCCGGCAATGGCATAATTCCCTCACTCCAAACTCCACTTGGCTGAGTGTCCTCGTCTTAGCGGAGATTCGATGCGGAATCGAAAACCTCCGCCGCCGGGATCCCATCGCGTCCGGGCATCTTGAACATTGGCTTGAAGGACTCTCACTCGGCTTTCAAAAGCGAATCCTTCCGATCTCCACCAAGATCGCCAATCGATGGGGTATCTTAAATTCCGGAAATCCCATTCCCTACATCGACGGATTCCTCGCCGCAACCGCGCTCGAATCCAAATTGACCCTCGTCACTCGAAACGTCAAAGACGTCTCAAAAACCGGCGTCAGCTTTCTCAATCCCTTCGAGTAATTTTTTGTATATCACCCCATCACCACCACCCGATCGGCAATCGCTTCCGCTTCCTTCCGTGAATGAGTGACATGCAAAGCCGTCACCCCTTCTCTTTCAATCATTTTTCGGATCACCTGAAGCACCTCGTCATGACGCTCTTCATCTAATCCGGAAAGAGCTTCATCCAGACAGAGCAGCCGGGGTTTCAAAGCCAAAGCCCGGCCCAGCGCCACCCTCCGAGCCTCCCCTCCCGAGAGTCCGTGAGGCACCCGATTCAACAATTTCTCCAAGCCAAGATCTTCGGCAAGACCATCCGTCCTCTCTCGTATTTCCCGCCGGCCCCATCCATGTAGCTTCGGCCCAAACTCCAGTTGTTCTCGTACTGTCAGCGTAGGAAAAAGCGCGACATCTTGCGGAACCAGTCCAATCCCACGAGCCCCCGGCGGAAGCCCGGATATCTCCACTCCATCGAGCAAAATTCGCCCTCTGATCATGCCGCTCCTCAGCCCGCAAACCGTCTCCATCAAGGTCGTTTTGCCACACCCGCTCGGTCCCATCAGCGCCACACATTCCCCCTCGGCAATCTCCAGCGAAAACTCCGGCAAGACAAACTGCCCGACTCTCACCGACACCTCCTCTAAGATCAGCATCGCCTCGCTCACATCGCACCTCCCCTCCCGACAAAAAATCTCACCAACAATAAAGTCGTCACTGCCAACAATATCATCAGCAAGGAGAGCGCCGCAGCTCCTGGCAGATTCCCGATATTGATCTCAAGAAACACCGATGTCGCCAACACCTCGGTCCTCCCCCGGGTCGCACCCGCAAAAATCAGAATCGGGCCGAACTCTCCGAGCGCTCTGGCCCAGGCCATCGTCCCCGCCGCCACCATTCCCTTGCCTGCCAGAGGCAGGACGACCCGCGCAAACGCCTGTCCACGATTACAGCCCAGCGTCATCGCGACCTCCTCATAACGAGGACTAATTTGATCAAAGGTCGTCCGCATCGTCCGGACCGCAAAAGCCGCCGCCACCGGAAACTGCGCCAACACCACTCCCAGCGGATGAAAGGTCATCGGAATCCCCGCTCCACTTGCGATATCCTCAAGCGAACTTTCATTTCCACTCAGGAGCAAAGCCAATCCCCCGAAGACCACCGCCATTCCTCCCGTCACACTCTGAACCATGCCCTTTCCCTTCCATAGACATCCGGACACCGCTGCCAGCAGAAACCCTCCCGCCATCATCCAACAACAATCCGACGGCGAAACCCTGTTGAACAAAATCAAGAGGCTCAACCCCACGATCAGCGGCGGCAAAAGAATCGGAATATCCAGCAGAGTATCGATAAAAGCCCGTCCCCGAAACTGATACCGCGACAAAAGGTATGCCACCGGTACCGAGACCAGCACCGAGAGAATCGCCGTCGCCGTGCACGTCACAAAGGTCAGCTTAATCGAATGCTGAATATCCGGATCCTTCAAGATCTCCCACGCATCCTTCCACGACACCGTGAGCACATTCGCCCCTACCATCAAAAGAAGAAGCCCCAGATATGCGGCAACCACGAACACCAGAAAAAGAAGGAAAGGCCATTCGGGCCTCACTCTCCAAATCTTGTCCCGCCCTTGCTTCTCCTCCATTATTTCAACCTCCAGGTGAATCCAAGCGACTCGAACTGCAACTTCGCATCTCCATCACTCAGAGAGATCCCCAGGCGCTTCATCAGCTCGGGATAAGGGGTTTCTTTCCCAACCGCATAGGGTTGCTCGGCGAAGGCCAATTCGTCGTTCAGGTCTACGATCTCGTGCTCTTCCAATGTCACGGGACTGGCAAGCGCATTGCTTCGATAAACCAGGGCGGCATCCAGCGAACGAGCCTGCATGGCCGAGATTAAATCATCCCCCTTGGCCACTTTGACCACAACGTTTGCCGAAATCTTCTCCGCCACTTCCCGACGCTCCAGCATCGTTCTCGTGAGTTCTCCCAGGGCACTCTTCTCACCATCGCAAATCCCCAGCTTCACCCCGGACTTGGCAAGGTCTTCCAAATTCGCAATCCCCATTGGATTCCCCTTTCGAACAAGCAAAACAATCTCGTTCCCGGTCACGACTGTCCCTGTGAAAAAACGATCCTGAACCTTCGTCAAAAACCTGGTGTCACAGGCAAAGTAACCCGAGGGCGTAGCCCCACTCTTCATCTGCGCGACCAAAGTCCCACAGCCCTCGAAAACAGTCGTGATCCGACACCCCTCCCGCTTTTCAAATTCTCGAACCCGTTCCTGAATCGCCGGTCGTAGCATCGATCCCGAGAACAAAGTGACCTCCGGACGCTCCGCCCAAGTATCACCTTCATCGGGAACTTTGAACCCCTTCTCAAGAAATATTCCACGTCCCCGGTCCTTCGCCGTAACGTAACGGGCAAAGTGCAAGGCCCGCGTCGCATCCTTACTTGATGCCAGAACACCAATGGACGCCCTCTTTGTCCGCTTCGTAAATTCCGGCACCGCGATCCATTCCACTTCCGGAAAATTTCCCGCCACGGCATCCCAAGCCAACGAAACATCCACCGCCCCCGTCGCGACATCTTCCACGATAGAATTTACGGTGGGTTTCGTTACCACGACATTCGGTTCCACCACGCCAAGCAAGCCCTCTTTCTCCAACACCGACCAGGTAAACTTCCCCACCGATGCCGATTGATCCGCCAAGGAGATCTTCAATCCCTCCCGACTCAAATCCTGCAAGCTCGTGATCCCCTTCGGATTTCCCTTCGCCACCACCAAACCGGCCGTCAACCGAGCCACTGGAATCGATTCCGCCAGCAATCCTTTCTCCCGTACCGAATCAATATATCCCTGATCCGCCGGCAAATACAAATCACCACCGGCCACTTGCAACTGACTCTCCAAAGCCCCCGATCCACCGAATTGTAAAATCACCTTCACCCCAAACTCCTCTTCATACCTTCCCGCGATCTCGGTCATCGGCTTCCTCAACCCCGCCGCGCAATGCACCAACAAGTCCCCCTTGCCGGCCGCGTTCCCTCCTTGATCCCCAACCAGCCACCAAAACGCCCCTCCAAGGGCCAGGAGCAATACCATAAGAACAATTAACGGACGTTTCATCAGGAACAATGGGGGCAGGAGCGATCGCGAAGAACACGGACTTTCTTCATTCGCATCGTCAGCGTATCAACGTGAATCAAGCGGTCCAGAGCGGGTTCGGCAAATCGGGTCAGCAACTTGATTCCTTCCAATACGGCAATTTGCGCCACCATCGCGGAAACCGCGCCAATGACCGGAAAGCGACGCTTCCAGTAGGCCGGGGGCTCCTTAATCAGACAAGCCAGACATGTCGACCTCCCCGGCTCAACTGCGAGCACATGTCCTTCCATGGAACACATCGCACCATCGACAAAAAACTTCCCCTGTCGCATTGCCTCGCGATTCATCAATAGCCTTTCCTCAAAAAGAGGAGCGCACGAAAAGACGATATCGGCCTTCCCAACAAGATCACTCGCATTCGCTTCCGAAATATTCTCCCCCAGCGATTCAATCTCCAGATCAGGATTGAATCGCTGCAGGGTTTCAGCCGCTTGCTCGTGTCTCGCCTTACCCAAACCCTCATGCTTCATCAGAATTTGCCGATTCAAATCATCCGGCCTTAACTCCCCGCCATGCGCGAGAATAATTCTCCCCACCCCCGCAGCCGCCAATGAAAATGCCAGGGGGCCACCAAGCCCACCCACTCTCGAAATCAAGGCGGTGGATTCATGCAGCTTCTCCTGCCCCTCCTTCCCAAAACCCGGAACCTCTTCCTGCCAGGTATAGTAGTCTTCGTACTTCATGACCGAAGCCTTCCTTCCTCAAGAGTCAAGACACGATCTGCTTTCTCAATGACACGGGAGTCATGAGTCACGACCAAAGCCGCCCCGCCCTCACTAGTAAATTTCCTCAACCCCGAAATCACCAAATCCGTATTTTCCTCATCGAGATTTCCGGTCGGTTCATCAGCCAGCACCAGCTTGGGGTTCGCCACCAAAGCCCGCGCCAATCCGACCCGTTGCTGCTCACCGGCACTCAACTTCTTCGGCACATGCGAGCGCCGCGAGGCCAGGCCCAGCAACTCAATCAACTCATCGGCCCTCTCGGGATCTCCCCCCGCTGCCAAAATATTTGCCCTCACATCCAGATAAGAAATCAATCGGGCATCCTGAAAAACCATTCCAATCTCCTCGCTCCGAAATCGAGTCCTCCCCGACCCGTTTAACTGATAGGGATCGATCCCCGCCACCTTGACGACCCCGGCATCAGGGGCCAGCAACCCTGCGATCATGAAAAGAAGTGTCGACTTTCCCGCTCCACTCGCCCCCCGAAGCGCCACCAGCTCGCCTTTCTCCACCGAGAGCGAGACATCATTCAGCGCCTCGACCCCTCCAAAGGACTTGGAAAACCCTTTCAAGGTTAGAACTGAACTTTTACTCATCGGTCGATATTCTAAATTCCGCGCGAACATCATCCAAGAGAAAGATCCACGAAAAGCAAGCGATCGTCATCACTTCAGATCTGGCGACGACCGGCGTGGGACATGCTCAACGACTACCCTTGCGAAAGAATATCAACACCGGCCTCATATCCTCCCACAATCCCAACCACTGGAACGACAACCCCGCCTTCACCAACAGGCTGACCGATCCACCCAAACCTACCGATAAACCATTGCCAATAATTGCTTTAGGACGAATTCTTTTTCCGGTATGCCCGGTAGACACATCAAAATCTTTGTCTCCGACTCCAGTTTTCCGCGATTGTAAAATGTTGACCAAGGTATTGACTGTCCCAATGAAAGAAACCCGGGACATTTATCTCGATGCCAATGCCACCACCCCGGTGCTTCCTGCCGCCGCCAAGGCCGCTCTGGAGATCATGGAGGACCTCTTTGGAAATCCGAGTTCGTCGCATATTGCCGGTCTTCGGGCACGAAGCATTCTCAACAAAGCCCGTGCGGCTGCCCTCGGGGTTCTTGGTGCCGAAAGTGGGCGCATTGTTTTCACAAGTGGAGCAACCGAAGCGATTCAGACCGCTGTTTTATCGGCCATGTGCGACATCCGGGGGCGTGAGCCCGGCGAAGGTCCACGCTACTGTCTTTTTGGAGCAACCGAACACAAAGCTGTTCCGCAATCGCTGCGACATTGGTGCGATATTCTTGGAATGCGTCACGAGATTCTCGAAATTCCGGTCGATGAACAAGGCCGGCTCGATCTCGATTTTCTCTCCAAGTATGCCTCCCACGCCGACCTGATTTGTACCATGGCAGTGAACAATGAAACCGGGGTGTTTCAAGATCTCGCCTTGGTTGAAAAGACGATTCGTTCCGCCAATCCCGATGCACTCTGGATGGTCGATTCCGTACAGGCTGTGGGAAAGCTGGACCTCAAGGTTTCCGAACTGTCCATCGACTACGCTCCGGCCAGCGGTCACAAACTTTATGCTCCGAAAGGAATCGGCTTCCTCTATGTCCGCGAGGGTGCTCCCTTCATGCCCCTTCTCGCTGGCGGGGGACAAGAAAGCGGAGCTCGTGGAGGGACCGAAAATCTTCCCGGAGTGGCGGCCTTTCATGCCGTTCTGCAGGCGATGGAAGATGGGCTCTTTAATGATCATGAAACGATGGTCGGATACCGGGATTGTCTCATCGAGAGCTTGCAGGAAGCCTTTCCAAAAATTGTTTTCAACACACCCTTCGAACATGCTGTTCCCACCACGATTAATTTTGCGGTCCCGGGATTGAGCGGAAAGGAACTTCTCGACCTCTTCGACGCCGCCGACATCCGGGTGAGTTCGGGTTCGGCCTGCGGGTCGGCATTGGTCGGTTCATACGTTCTCGAGGCCATGGGGCTTCCCAAGTGGCGCACTGACGGGGCGATCCGGCTTTCCTTCGGTCCGCTCATTACAGGCGCCGAGATCAGGACAGCCTGTCAACGAATTACCCAGGCCGGGCAGGCTCTCCGGAATTCCTGCCTCATCGTCCGCGAGGATCACCTTCCTCCCAGTGAGCCTCTGACCGGAATCATCCAGCTCAAACGAGACTCGATGTGCTCATGGATCTATCTCGATGCTGCCAGTTCATCGGCCATTATTGTCGATCCTTTTATCGAACTGGCGGACCGCATTGAGACCATCATCCGTTGCCAGGGTTCTCAAATTTTCGCGATTCTCGACACTCACATGCACGTCGACCACGAGTCGCCGCGTCTTGAACTGATCGAACGTTACTCCGATCTTCTCGCTCCCGGGGCCCGAACGGACGACCCTCTCGGATGGCCCGTTCCAACTGGAACAGTCCGAGTGGGTTCCGGTGAAGAAGCTCCCACGATGGCCCTCGGAAGTGATCAGATCATCGCTCGGGTCGAGCTGCCCGGACACACTGTTGTTGGCTGCGCCTACCTTCTCGGAAAACCCCGGGGAAGCTCTCTTGGACCCGACGAGGTGGACTTTGCCTTTACCGGTGACACCATCCTCATTGGCGGGATTGGTCGGACGGATTTTGGAAGCAGCTCGATGGAGTCGCTCTACCATTCTGTCCGCAGTCTTCCTGCTTTGCTTGGACCGGCCACCGTGCTTTGCCCCACTCACGATTATCACAACGGATTTGCCACCACCCTCGACAGTGAGCGCCGGAAGAACTGCTTCTTGAAGCGTTTGCTTGATGAAGTTCATCCCATGATGCTTGAGGAATTTAGCAGCGAGAAACCCCTTCTGGATGATGGAATCGACGATGACTCATCCTGCGAAATCGTTTGCGGGAACATCGCACCTCCTTCCAAATCCCAGGCTTCCCTCGATGTTGCCCTGGAAGACCGGGAAGCTTTTTTCAGAAACCATCAAGAAGCAATCATCATCGATGTCCGGGAACCGCAGGAGTTCGGCTTCGCCCAGGACTGGACTCATCTTGGGCTCAGGAAACCGCCTCTGAATATTCCCTTAACTCGGCTCGCCGGTTATATCCAATCGCTTCTCGCAGAGCATGACGATCTTTCTTCCATCGAGGTGATCTGCCTTTGTCGAAGTGGCAACCGAAGCGGCAAGGCTGCCGAGGCGCTCCAACGATGCGGGATTGAAAAGGCCTGGAACCTTTCCGGTGGACTGGCCCTCAGCCGATCAGGAATTCAAGAAGCCACGGAGATGGAGTATACCATTTGATCCCCGGGAGAAAAGATCGCTCTTACCAGCCAAGTTCTCGAATGATAATCAGAATTCCGGTTGCCAGAACGAACCATCCAAACCCCCGCTGCAAGTGTGTCGTGGGGATTTTTTTTCCCAATTGCACTCCCGTCAAAATTCCGAAAGACGAGAGTATCAGAAGCCCGAGCAAAAAGGTCCAGTCGATGATTTGAGTTCCCTGTAAGTCACCGATAAAGCCAATCAGGGACTTCGCCGCAATCACGAGGAGAGAAGTCGAGACGGCCACTCGTATTGGCAGCTTGAGTCCCCACATCATCACCGGGACGATTAAAAATCCTCCTCCCGCTCCAACGATTCCGGTGATTCCCCCCACCACCAGGCCTTCACAAGCGGCGATCATGCGATGTGGTTTGCTTGCTCCCGGCATCGCCGGATTTGCTTCCCTCCTCCCGCGAATCATCAGCACGGCCGCGACCAACATGAGCGATGAAAAGACGATCATGATCAATCCGTCTCGGGTGACCTCAACGCCGCCAATTGTTCCCAGGCTCTCCGGGATGGCAGGGAGAAGGAATCTTCGCGACAGATAGACGCTCACGACGGAAGGGAGACCAAAAACCAGAAAAGCCTCACGATCAAAACTCCCGTGCAGAATGTGACGGATCCCGCCGGTCAGCGCGGTTGATCCGACAAGAACAAGCGAATAGGCCGTCGCCAGGGTGGGAGAGATGGAGAAGAGGTAAACTAAAATGGGGACGGTGAGAATCGATCCTCCTGCTCCGATCACGCCGAGAGTGACTCCCATCACAAAGATGGCAAGGTAGCCAATCAACTCCAGAGTCAACACGCCGAACAGTGGCAGGCATCATGACCGGAGGAAAGTCGCTTCTTCGCGAAAAAATAGCCTCCACACGATTGGTCTGAACCTCCGGCAACGGAATCCAGTCCGACCACGAATCATTTGTCCGGCGAGATCGACTGATCGCTGAACGAAATGTCACCCCCCGTGCTCTTGTGAGGTGTCAGCAAATAAATTCACAACGCGTCGCCAATCATGTCGGTCATCTTCTCTTCGACCTCTTTTGCGATTGTCTCCAAATTCAGTGAATCCGAAAGCGCGCCCAAAAGCCGGGTCGGACGCGCCATCGCGATCTTCGTCTTACCGCCTTCCGAATAAACCGAGACTCTGCATGGAAGAGCAATATTCATTCCCATGTCCTCGTTCAGGACATTCAAGGCCTGTTGCGGATTACAGATCTCCAGAATATGACAGGCGTTCGGAAGGTCGAAACCCTTTGATGAAAGGGTCTGCTTGAGATCGTATGTGTGGAGCACTCCAAAGCCATGTTTCCGGACCGCCTCTGTGAGATCGGCGAGAGCCTGTTCGGGTGTTTTTTCTGTTTCGACGACGTATCGCATCATGTTTTTTTGGTTCTTCCCGCCAAAGATCCCGCCAAGGCGCGGCGGTTAGCGGGTCTTATTTTCATCATTTTTGCCAAGCAATGGCAACAGAGCTTCCATCCATTTACCGGCCATCTTCTTTGCCCCGGTAGCATTGGGGTGGACCTTGTCATCGACAGTGTCAGTTTTCCAATCAAAGCCATCAGCATGATTTACAAGGACGATAGTGTCACCTCGCTTGGTAAGGCGCACCGCAAGCGATTCCAGTTCCTTGTTCAACTTGGGAAGATACGAATATTTGGGCAGCTTTCCGGATGGAATCACCTGTGCCAAAAGAATCGTGGCGCTGGGATTGATTTCTTTGATGGTGTCGATGATCGCTTCCGTGTCGCGGACGATCCCGGTGACAGGTTTATCCTTACTGAAATTGTTGTGCCCCAAATGGATCATGACGATATCAGCGGGATATTGACGATAAACTTGTTTGGAAATACCGAGCAAATACTTGGTGTTCCTCCCCCCATATCCTGCATGCCTGGAGGTCGCATCTTTCCTCGGCCCGATGAATTCAAAAGCGACATTCCTTTTACGCAATTCGGGGATCAGCACTTGACGATAACAGACAAAACTCTTCCCGCCTTGCGTAATTGAGTCTCCGATCGCCAGAATGGTGGGCGTCTCCCCCGCACGTGAAGAAAGGCCTGCCGTCCAAAGCGCGATCACGCAGATTTTCCAGAAATTAAACATGCCTCTATTTCCTGATACCACGAGTGGCCTGTTCCCAACATCGGGAGCGCTCGCTTCTGCCAGTGGCATTTCTGCGAGTTCGAAGTTCGACCGCCTCACTCATCTCGATCACTTGGCGAGCCTCAACTTTTTCAAGAAATGAAAGATGCCTGATACGGTAGCCAAACCCAGGGCTGTCCAACCATAGAGGGGCACGTGATTCGCTGCCGCGAGAACCCCTTCGTCGCTTTCTCCCACGCCGGGGATCATCAGAACGATGGGAACAAAAGCGAGAACCAAGAAAACCCTTTCTCCGACATAGAACCAATCCGGGCGCTCAGACGAGGCCAAAGCCTGCTCCACTTTTTCTTGAGTGTTTGTCATCGGCTTTCTGGTTTTGGACTCATTCATTGAGTCGAAAGATAACGTCCCCCCATCGTGATTACGATTACAATTCGTGAGTCGATTCGTAAAAAGGATGAGCATTATTCATCGCCACTCATTTCCAGGCACAATGTTTGCTGACGTTTCAGACCGTATTTTACTCCAAGCGAAATGGATCCGGTATGGTCGAGAATAGCAGCAAGAATGAAGGCTCCCCGCATTGTTGCGGCTGATTTTAACTTCGAGGCAAGATCTCAAACCAACCGCCTGATTAACGTTCCAGCTTACGAAAACTTCGGCTGCGTGCCTCGCAGTTTACGCCCAACCCAACTGTCGGAGGCTGACCCCGTCGTTCCAGATCTTGGTCATATGCTGAATGCGGTCGCCCTCGAACTGCATGGCATACACATAATCGGCCGAGAGGGATTTTCCGGTGGGATCCCCCGGTCCTCCGGGCCCGGTTTGCGTTCCATGAAACACCGCGAAAGCCGATACGCAATTCCGGTCCTCATCTGCCGCGAAAAACTTGAGTTCATAGTGGCCGTCCGGGATCGGGGTCAGCAGATTCTTCATCCACTCGGCGTAGCCTTCCACGGTCTTGACGTCACCGAGGGCATCTGCTTGAGCGGAAAAGGTGGCCTCCGGGTGGCAATATCCCTGGCAGCCTTCCCAGCCCTTCCCGGTTTCACATGCGTCGAAAAATAATTTGGCTTGTTCGAGAATAGTACTCATTGGCTTGTTCTGATAGGGTTTTTGTTTCTGGTTTTTAGATGCGGCGTGCCAAATATCAGCTCGATTCTTCTTAGCAACGTCTTAGAGATGCCATTGCCGACATGCAATCGGCGAAAAGGGACGGCTCGTGCGAACAATTTTGGAGCGTCCTCGGCGATGGTATCCCCGGCTTGGAAGCTTCGTTATTGACACCTTCGGAAGGGAACTGGATCGGTGAACAAATCATGATTGCTCTTGTGTTTCAAGAACGATCTTTGGAACACGAACCTTCCAGTCCCCTTCTCCCCAAAAGGCCCCGATCATTTGACGATTGCCCACCGGGCAGGTAGCTTCGAAGTCGCTTCGATGCGGCACGCCATGATTCGATTTCTTCCAGGTTTGTTCCCTCCGTTTTTGATCATCTTTATGACAGCTCTTGCGACGGGAGTTGAAAAAGCGACCCCTCGTCCGATTGATCCTCAAGCAAGTCCGGAGACCGTGGCTCTTTTTCATCGTCTTCATATCCAGAGCAGCAAAGGAGTGCTATTCGGCCATCAGGATACCTCCGCCTACGGAGTGGGGTGGCGCGGCGACAAAAACCGCAGCGACATTAAGGACGTGAGTGGCCATTGGCCGGCGGTTTACGGATGGGACCTCGGCGATATTCATAAGAGTGACAATCTTGACGGAGTCAGCTTCAAAGCGATGACCCGCCTGATCATCGAGGCGGATGCTCGAGGCGGGATCAACACCCTGTCGCTACATCTCGACAATCCGGTGACCGGGGGCAATGCTTGGGACAAGAGGCCTGCCGTCGAGAAAATCCTGCCCGGCGGAACACACCACGCAAGCTTTCTCAAAACTCTGGACCAAGTGGCGAATTTCCTGCGCACCTTGAAGCGCAAGGATGGCAAATTCATCCCCGTCGTCCTTCGTCCCTTTCATGAACACAATCAAGATTGGTCTTGGTGGGGAACAAAGGCCTGCACCGGAAAAGAGTTCGTTGCACTGTGGAAGATGACCATCAAGCACCTCCGGGAAACGCGTGGAATTCATCACCTGCTTTATGCCTATTCTCCCCAGGACATTTCTACGAAGAACGCTTATTTGGAACGCTATCCCGGCGACAATTTCGTGGACGTTTTCGGTCTCGATTATTACCGGGGCTGGCATTGGAAAGAGGTCCCGCGATTTGGAGAAGCCTTGTCGATGATCAATCGACTGGCGGGAGACCGAGGAAAAGTTGCGGCCCTCACGGAGACCGGCGTCGACAAAGTTCCCAATTCAGACTGGTGGACCCAATATCTCCTCAAAGCCCTGAAGCACGACGAGTGGAGCCGTAAAACGGCCTGGGTTCTCGTCTGGCGCAATAAATTCCATGGGCATCATTTTGGACCTTATGCCGGTCATCCCAGCGCTCCCGACTTCATAAAGTTTCAGTCCGATCCACTGACAATCTTCGGGCCGAATCAATAATCATCCTTCACGATCATGGACCCCACAAGAAGGTGGTAAAGGGGGAGGCCGGGCAGTTTCATGACTCGGTCAGGTCGGTTGATTTCCCTCGTCAGCTCCGCGACCGGGCGGTATACGGGAAGCTGTCATGATTGAATTCGAGTATCTGAAACGCGGCCTCTACGGCATGGCCAACGCTCCCAAGGCAGGGTCGATGGCCTGTCTCTTATACACATCTGACGCTGCCGACGATCTACTCTGTGTAGA
>CAJXVQ010000141.1 GCA_913060685.1 uncultured Verrucomicrobiales bacterium | reverse complement strand
ACCACCGAGATCTACACAGAGTAGATCGGCAGCGTCAGATGTGTATAAGAGACAGATACGATTGATCTCGTCCAGGCAGGAGAGCAGCCTGATGTCGCGCTTTTTGCGGATCGGTCGCCACGGATCGTCGAAGGATTGGCTGCGCTTGATGAGCCGGGTGCCCGGGAAAAAGTGGTGCGGGATTTACTGGATTCCTTCGGGACGGGACGGGTGATGTTTCGAAATACCCGGAAACAGTTGAGTGGATTTCCTGAGCGGAAGGCTCATCTGATCGAACTCGAGGGCGAAGATGCTTTTGTCGCGAGGGTGGATTGGTTGGTGGACTTCCTTAAGAAGCACTCTTCCAAAAAGGTTTTATTGATCGGTAAGACTCTTGAGTTGGTTGAGGATCTGACAGCGGCACTTCTTGATCGGGTCGATATGAAGATCGGGCAGTTTCATGAAGAACTCACTCTTCTTCAGCGGGACCGCAATGCCGCCTATTTTTCAGAGGAAGATGGCGCGGATTTGCTCATCTGCTCTGAGATTGGGAGCGAGGGGCGTAATTTTCAATTTGCGCATCATCTTGTCCTGTTTGATTTGCCTGAAAATCCAGAACTTCTTGAGCAACGGATCGGACGACTCGATCGCATTGGTCAAAAAGAAACGATCAACATTCATGTGCCTTACGTGAAGGGAGATCCGGGTGAGCGCTATGCTCGTTGGTATCAGGAGGGGTTGAATGCCTTCGAAAAAAACCTGCAAGGAGCGCAGATTCTCGTGAAGCGTCTTCAGCAAATTAAGGCTGATACTTTGGCTGACTTCATTGCGGAGTCGCAGAAGCTTCGGGCCGAGACCGAGGCTCAGATGGAACGTGGTCCGGACCGTCTCCTGGCGCTGACCTCGCAGGGAGGTGGTGGAATTGAGAAGACGCTGGAGCAGATTGACACCTGGGATGGGGATCGGGAATTCGAGGACTGGATTATTCGTCTCTTCGATCACTTTGGCCTCGCGGTCGAAGAACTTGATTCGCGGGGCTATCTCCTGCAGCAGGGCAATGGTGCGACCGACGCCTTTCCGAATCTTCCCGAGGAAGGAATGGGGGTCACCTTTGATCGTGAGCGGGCGCTGAGCCGTGAGGAGATTGGTCTCATGACAGCTGATCACCCTATGGTGCGAAATTCCATCGATCTTCTTCTTTCCAGTGAGGCCGGTAATAGTTCCTTCGGGGTTTGGGAATCTCCGGGACCAAAATCGGTGATCCTTGAGGCCTACTATATCGTAGAGTGTATTGCCCCCGCTTCGCTGCAAACTGATCACTACCTCCCTGCGGTTCCGGTTAGGGTGGCCGTGGATTACGAGGGCAAGGATCTCACTGCGAACCCAGCTTTGATGAAAGCCGTACTTCGGCGGGGAAATCATCGTAAGCTTCTGGAACAACCCAAGGTCACAGGCGAAATGATTCCCGGGATGCTGAAGACTCTCGACGCTCTTGCTGGCCAGCGACGGGTGACGGTTATTGAGAAGTCGCTCGCTGCGATGAAGCAATCTCTTGATGAAGAGAAGGCTCGCCTCGTGGATTTGGCACAAGTGAATCCTCTGATTGGGGATGACGAATTAACAGAGCTTGAAGAACATCGAGCCGCGCTGGGGGCTGCCCTTGGAGGTGCCCGGCTCAGACTTGATTCTCTGCGGCTGATCTACAAGGTTCCCTCCTAGGGCCCCTGTCCATTCGCGTCAGCCTAAGGCTAAAACCCCTGATTCTATCGGGGATTGCCCGGCGCTTTTCCCTCTCGAAATGTGTCTCACGTCGGGACTGAAGTTGATTAGATCCGAAAAATTCCCCAATTTGATAAGAGAGAGCGCTAAAATGTCATAAAGCCGTTCATAGCTCAATCGGGCGCGACCAATCTGACCGATCAACACCCCCGCAATTTTCATCCCCAGTTGATGGGCGATCATTCCCGCGATCAAACGGCATTTCTTTGCGACTTCTCCCACACTGACTTCGAGGTCGAGAACATCTTGCCTGCGGCTGTTGAGGCGCGTTTCGAGGGGCTTTCCATTTTCCAACAAAATCCCGGTGGTCAAGGGGAGGCGGGTAAGCCACCAGGCTCCGCGTATTTCAATTTCGCCGAATTCATTCAGGCTAAAATACCGCATGTCACGTAGGACAAGGTCCCCGGGTCCGACTTCCACGATGACCTCTGGAGTTTGTTCTGGTTGCTCATTCGCATCCAGTATCCTGAGTGGTGGCCGCCTCCAGCGAATGCGAGATGATGGTTTGGGAAAGGAGATCGTAGGCTAGATCGATCTTCACCCCGGCGGTTTTTCCGTGATGATTCCCATGGGCGGGAAAGGTCTCCGCGTTGACTTTTGGGAAGCCCAGGCCAGAGGCGTCCTCGATCACGACGCGGAGGATTCCGGTTCCTGACAGGGCAGTTCCGGCGGGCTTGAAACGTTGCTCCATCAGGTCGCAAATCACAGCCATGAGGAAGGCGGTGGATTTGGTGGTGAAGCGGTCGTGCATGGACTGGCGGGCCATCGCGGCATGAGTCCGATCCTTGAGTTCCGACGCGATCTGATTCAAAGAACCCTGCCCGGTGGCGACCGAACTCAGGAGGGATTGGAGAAAACTGCCCGGAGAAAACTTGGGAGATTTACGGATGAAGAGCTTCGTATCGGAGGCGATGATTTCAAGGTCGGGCAGGATAAGTTTTGAGCAGTCGGCGGGTAAGGTTTTTGACATGCAAAGCCTGCCGAGTTGCTTCCCATGTCAACTGAAAACGGAGTGATTATTAGCTTAATCCACCCAATATCAGCTCCTTATTACTAGCCTGACGCGAATGGCTACGTGCCCTACGAAATTTGGCCTTTTAACTTGGTCTAATTGATGGTTTAAGATGATCTTATGTTAATTTTAAAGGGTTCGACTGTGTGTGCGTCGTTTCGTCTTTCGGGTGTCACGTTTCTACTGGGGTTGATCGGGACGGCGAGCACTCTGGCGGCGCCGCTCAATGTGTCTTCAGACCAAACGCTGTCCGAGGACACGACGGCGAGTTACGACAGTATTTCGGTTACCAATGGTGCTATCCTTACCATTGGAGGGGGATCGGGAATCACGGTAACCGGGGCGGTCACCGTCGCTGGCGACTCGTCCATTGTCTTCGCGGGCAAGAACGTGGATGCCCAAGTCGCCGGTGAATGGCAGGGGGAGGGCTCCAGTCTCACGGCCGCCTCGGTGACCGTCGATTCCGGAAGCGCCATTCATGCCGACGGACAGGGCTACACCAGCGCTAAGGGTCCGGGCGCACCTTCATCCAGCACAAACACCACCGGCGCGAGCCACGGCGGGGTCGGGACTTCCTTTTCCGGCAGAGGATTGGCGCCGGTCTATGGATCGGTGCGGGAACCGGTTGATCTCGGCTCAGCCTCAGGAGTCTTTGGTGCCGAAACCTACGGTGGCGGTGCCATCCGGTTGGTCCTGTCGGGGGCTCTCACTGTAAACGGACGCATTTCAGCCGACGGAACCATTGTTGGGACCAATCACAGCGGAGCGACCGGCGGGTCGATCTGGATCGCTGCCTCCTCCGTCGCCGGAAGTGGTGCGATCCGCGCGAATGCCTCCGAAGGTGGGCTGTTCGGATCCAGCCGAGACAGTGGAGGCGGTCGCCTGGCCTTGTATCTTGCGGATACCTCCGGGCTATCTTCCTTGGCGGAACTTGGCGCCAGCGGGATTGACGGATCTCAAGAGGGGACGGTCTACATTGAAGATACAGCCGGGGGAGATCGCGGGTTAATCGTGACCGGACGGGTTCGGTTTGAACTCGACGAAGAAATTGCGTTTCAAGCTCTTACCGTTGAATCCGGTGGTCGGCTGGAACTCGGCGGTGGATCGACTCTCTCGGTCGCAGGCGACATTAATGTATCAACCGGTGGTGAAGTCGTGGCCGAGGGCAAGAATCGAGACGGGCAAGTCAATGGCGTTTGGGCGGGTGAAGGGGTCGCGATCTCGGCCGCCAACATTCTGATCGCCAGTGGGGCGACGATCCAAGCCGATGGACAGGGCTATACCAGCCTAAAGGGTCCGGGCGCACCGCTTCTTGCCTTCAACAATAACGGCGCAGGCCACGGGGGAGCCGGTGGTGGCGTCTATGGCGGACTAACTTATGGCGACTCCCTGGAACCGACCACGGCCGGATCGGCCGGTGGCGTCTTTGGTTCATCTGTTCAGGGGGGTGGGGTCATCCGGATTGTCGTCGGGGATACCTTGACTCTCGATGGCATGGTAACGGCCAGCGGAACGGCGTCGGGGACCAATCACTCCGGTGCAGCCGGCGGCTCCATCTGGGTCACCGCGCCGACACTCAAGGGATCGGGATCATTCCAGGCAGACGCCTCGCCTGGAGGTGTTACTGCCTTAAACTTGAACAGTTCCGGCGGACGGGTTGCCGTCTACTACGAAGATGCGGATGATTTCACGGGCTTCTCCAGTTCGTCGGCCTCGGCCGGCGGTTCCGACGCGGTCGACGGGACGATTGTCTTTATCGACACCAGTAACCCGGAATGGCAGCTTTTGGTCGTCCAACGTCTCACTTTTCCCGCCGGCTCGACCCTCAATTTCGGAAGTATTCATTTTGAGGATGCAACGCGATTTGACCTGGGCGAGAACTCCAGACTGACCGTGAACGGTGATCTTCACTTTGGGGACGCCGCCCGGTTTGTCTTGGGAGGCGGCTCCAATCTGATCGTAAGTGGCGCTCTCGACCTGATCGGTACCGCCTCCATCGTGATCGAATCAATCGACCGATTGGATACGGTCCTCGGGGTCTACCAGGGACGCGGTTCGACCTTGGTGGCGGGTAGCCTGCTGGCTGAAGCGGGTTCGAGCATCACCGCGGATGGGCAAGGCTACCCATCGCTCAAAGGACCTGGTGCCTCCCAGTCCAACCAGATCGGGGCGAGTCATGGTGGTTTGGGCAGCGGAGCCAGCGCACCAGTCTATGGCGATCCCTTTGCGCCGATAGAACTGGGTTCAGGTACCAGCGTTTTTCGGAGCTCGGTCAGTGGGGGTGGGGCAGTCAGGCTGGTCGTTCCCGGGGAAATGGTTGTCGATGGGACTGTGTCTGCCAGTGGGGTCGTTGTGTCAGGCACGAATCATGGCGGCGCCTCGGGCGGCTCGATCTGGATCGAAGCCGGGTCACTCTCCGGAGACGGGCTGATCCAGGCCGACGCATCACCCAAAGGACTCGCCGGCGGAAATGGGTCCAGTGGCGGGGGGCGGATTTCCATCTCGACAGTCGACGGGCTCGGATTCGAATCGAACCAGATCCAGGTGAATCCCTCGGACTCGTCGGCTGAATCCGGGACAATTGAGACCTCGTTAGTTTCTGAAATCCTTTTCCTTGAATGGCTGGTGGATATTCCCGGTCTCGTCTTCGGTGAGGTTCCCTTGGCCTGGGCCTTGCTCGAACCCGGAGCGGATGTCTCCTCGGTTCTATCTTTGGTCGACGAAGATTCGGTCACGATTCTCACGGAGTCTGATGCACAGATTGGCGCCTTCACTTGGGACACCGAATCGGTTGCGGATGGCGCTTACACTCTGGTTGTCACATTTCTCGATGCTGGCGACACCATTGTGGGCGAATTGTCCGCGGAAGTCTTTGTCGGCAACGATTATTCCTGGCATTTCGGCGCTATCACCGAAGACGAAACATGGTCGGCTGATCGCCTGCACGTCATTTCCAACAACCTGACGATCAATTCTGGAGCCACCGTGACGGTTGAGCCGGGTGCCGTGGTCAAGGTTTTTGCCGGGGTTCTTGTTTCCATCGAATCGGGCGGAGCGATTGAAGGAATCGCGTCCGAGCCAAGTCCCATCGTCTTCACTTCGATCTTTGATGACAGTGTCGCAGGGGATACCAATCAGGATGGAACACTGACTGCCCCCGCCTCGGGAGATTGGCGGGGCTTTCATGTCGAGGTCGGTGGACAACTGAATCTGAACCAGTGGGTTGACCTTCGCTATATAACGGAGGTGCCTGAAACCGAATTGACCGGACTGGTTACCTGGCCGGGCGACCGGGTCCAGTGGATTCAAGAGGACATCACGGTGAAAACCGGAGCCACGCTCACCATCAAGGCGGGCGCCATCGTAAAGTTTGCTCCATTCATGGGGATCGTTCTTGAGCCGGGGGCCGCGCTCGTGACGGAGGGGACTGTGGCTCAGCCGGTCATCTTCACCTCAGACAAGGACGATCAACGCGGCGGAGATACCAACGGTGACGCCAACACCACAACCCCGGCCGCAGGAGATTGGCGGTGGATTTATGTCAACGGAGCCACCGCCACCTTCGATCATACCGAAATCAGGTATGGCGGAGGCACGCAATCGGGGGCCTGGTCTGGCACGGGCGTCATCCGGACGACCGGTGCCGCCGAGGTCACGGTGGATAATTCACTGATCACCGAATCGCTGTTTGACGGGATTCTGGCCTGGGGCGGCCCGGTCACGGTAAGCAATACGGTCTTTACCAACATCGATCGGGCGATCTCTTCCGATCCCGGGTCGCTTGTCACCGTCCGCAACAGCACCTTCGATCGCAATCGCATCGGCATTCTCATGCACGGAGGCGCCATTGATGTGGCGAACACGATTATCGCCAATAGTATCAGTGCCGGTCTCTGGCGCGATTTCGGGCAGGACACCAAGACCGTCAGAAACACCATTTTCTACAATCCGAGGGCTATTGAGGGCAATGTGGTCGGCACGGCTGATCCCATCGGAATGGACGGGAATCTGGAGCTGGATCCCCGTTTTCTCAATGCACCGGGGGGCGAATTCAGACTCCAGCCCGACTCGCCCGCCATCGACGCCGCCGATACCACGCAAGCACCCGCTCTAGACCGAAATGGGGTACCGCGTTTCAATGAGCCGAGTGTGGTAGACACCGGGGTGCCGGGTCAAGGTGGTGTGATCGCCGATATTGGGGCCTATGAGTTCGCGGACGGCGCCGCCTCGGAGGTCGACCTTCTGGTCACTGAAGTCTCAGGTCCTGCAGAGGCGAGGGTCGGTGGGACCGCGATCATCACCTGGACAGTCCTGAACGATGGAGAAACCACCGTGAACGGGCCTTGGGTCGATGAGATCTGGCTGGTGGCCAACCCGGAGACCGAGTCTGAGATTCTGCGTCAGTCGCAGACGGTGCTGGTGGGACAGAATGTTCAATTGGCACCGGGAGAATCTGTTGTGTTTGTCGAGGAGATTCCGGTTTCGGGATCAACGGCTGGACTGCATCGCTGGAAAGTGCGCACCAATGCAACCCGTTTAATTTTCGAAGGCGTCAATCGGGAGAATAATGACCGGGTTTCCTCAGGATCGACCCTGATTGACCTTGATGCCCTTGAAATCGGGGGCGACCAGCAGTCGGTCACTTTTGGAGAGACCGGCGACCAATACCTCTTCCGATTGGACACGGGCAATGACGGAGCGCTGCTCACTGCCACCGCCGAAGGGGATGATCTTGCCGTCACGGAGCTTTACTGGGCCTTTGATCGTCTGCCGTCGGCGACCGACTTCGATGGTCGGCAGGGTGAATTCAATCGGGACGACGTCACGGCTTTCGCTCCCCGCGGAGGGATAGCCTACGTCTTGGTCCGTGCCGGTGGGCTGGTCGAGCCCAACGTGAATCTCAGTGTCTCGGCCGAGCCCGTTGACTTCCGGATCACCAAGGTCAGTCCGCTTTCCATCGGAGACAGTGGAACGGCCACGCTTGAGGTCGGAGGTGCTCAATTCGACGATCAGTTGAGTTTTGCGCTGGTCTCCGTTGCCGATGGGACCACCTATCCCGCATCAGACGTTTTCGCGACCGCGTCGAATCTGGCCTATCCGACCTTCCCTCTCGACGGGGTTCCTCGTGGCGCTTACCGGGTCCGGACCTCGCGCGGGATCGAATCGGTTGATTCCAACGAAACGGTGACCGTGGGGTGGACCAACCCCGGGACACTCGAGGTCCGCATGGTCGGGGACACCCAGGTCCGGGCCGGGCGCAAAGGCGGGCTGACCATCTTCTATCGCAATACCGGAAACGTGGATCTGGTCGCGCCCATGATGACCATGTCCGCCTTTATCCGGATCAATCCGCCCTTCCAGTTCGGTTACAGACTTGCCGGATCTAAGCGTGTCTTCCGTCCCCCTCCTCCCCCTCCACCCACGGCCGACGATATTGTTTTCGCCGACCACTTCCTCGGTATCAGCAGCGATGGTCCGGCGGGTGTCCTCCGCCCGGATTCCCCGGGCGAAGCCCACGTCCTGAGCTTCACCGCACCGGCTGACAGACCGACCATGAACATCGATCTCGTTTGGCAAACATCGAGAGGCGATTTACGGCCGTTTTCGTGGGGGACTTATAAGGATGGGTTACGTATGCCGGATGTCCCCGATGAAGGATGGGACCGAGTCTTCGATCTCCTGAAGGAGGAAGCAGGTGAGACCTACGGCGAAGTCAACGCGACGGTTGCGCGCACCGCCACCCACCTGAGCCGGGTCGGGGAACGTGAGCGCCGGTTCCCCTTCCTACTCATGCAAAGCCTCCGTCAAGTGGATCCCAGTAGCTGGCTGATACAGCAGGGGCGCCCAAGTCGGATTGGAAATTACCTACCGGATATCACGCAGAATCGAGCCTACCAGGTGGAAGGTGACCACGTAGCGGTTTGGATCTGGGGCCAGAAGACGATCTATCAGCCGACCCTCGATGAATCCGTCTGGGTTCCCATGGTGGAGAATCGAAGTCGTTTGCGAAAGGTCGACGATCATTTTGAACTGACGATCGAAACCGGGTCGACCTATGTCTTCAAACCCGACGGAGATCTGAGTGCCTTCGTGGACCCCACGGCAGGTCAGCTCGACTTCGTTTACGACTCTGGACGCCTGGTCGCAGTCCGCGACGGTGATCGCGATCAGGCCACCATTGGCTACGATGGGAACGGAATGGTGAACTCGATCGCGGGCTCCGAGGGGTTGAGCACGACGCTGGTGCACAACGCCGCCGGCCGCTTGACCCGTGTCGTCACGCCGATCGGCCTTGCGGCCGATATAGATTACTTTGAAGAGGGATACCGATCGGGACGGGTGAAATCCGTCCAAGGCAATAATGGAGAAGAATACAACTATCTTTATGATGACTTCGGTCGATTGGATGAGGTCGACTGGAACGGGTCGAAATTGTCGATCGACTATCCCGAGCTTGGCGTCGAGGTGATTGAGTCGGAGTCCGGAGACGTCCTGGTAAAACGATTCGGAGCGCTGGCGCAATTGCTCGAAGTCTCGCTCAACGGAGAACTGGTGTTTAATTCGGTCTACCAGGCCGGAGCCAATGCCGAGCGCTTAACCCTGGCCGGAGGGCTTTCGCGGACGGCGTTTTATGACGTGGATGACAAAGCGACAAGGTTCGTGGACCCACTTGGATCCGTCACGCAGGTGTCCTTGAACGACGCTTTCGACTTGACCCGGATCACGGATCCGCTGGGGAGGTCCTCGAACTATGAATACGACGAATCGGGCAATCGGACCGCCCGGGTCGATGCCCTGGGCGCGCGAGTGGATGCCGATTACGACGATAACGGCCAAGTCACGAGGCTTGAGGACCGGGCCGGCAAGATTTCCGCTTACGTCTATGATGAGCGGGGCAAACTGTCGGAGCGGACCTACGGCGGTGGCCTCAAGGACGAGTTTACCTATGATGAACATGGCCGGTTGGTCGAAGCGCGCAATGCGACAGGCACAACGACCCTGGCCTATAACGGAACCGGACTGATCGCAGAGGTTTCGTTCCCGCACGGTCGCACGGTCTCCTATACCTACGATGCGACCGGACAAGTCATCCGGGTGGAGGACGACTCAGGTCACGTGGTGCGCTACGACTATGACGAAAGGGGCGCCCTGAGTGCGCTGCTGGATGGGGATGGCGAGGTTCTCACGGAGTTTTCGGTCAACACCTTGGGGCAGCTCGAGGCCGAGAGCCACGCCAACGGGACCGAATCGACCTATTCCTACGACGCACAGCAACACTTGGCCGGGATCTCGCACTTGAAACCGGATGCCTCGTCGCTCGCCAGCGTGGCCTATAGCTTCGACACGCTGAACCGGAGAACCGGTGCTGATTTCGGTGATGTGGCTTATTCCTTTGAATACGACAATTTGAGCCGCTTGACGGGTTTCGACCGCAACGACACGGCGTATCGCTTCGCTTACGACTCAGTGGGCAACCGACTGTCGACCGACAGTCCCGGGCAGGATTCAGAATATGGTTCGGACGCCTTGAATCGATACTTCTCGGCTGGAGATCGTCGGTATGAATACGACGCCAACGGCTATATGACCAAGCAGACCATCGGATCCGAGGTCTGGACCTACGAATACGATGGTCTGAATCAACTCATCAGGGTGACGGGGCCCGGAAGCGACGTGAGCTACCAGTATGACGCGCTTGGCTATCGGGTTCGAGAGACCCGGGGCGGCCAGGTCAGTGACCTCGTGCCCAACCCGCTGCTGCAGGACAGTCTGCTGGCGATCCATGAAGGCACGACTTCAACCACATTCGGGTATGGCCAACACGGTTATGCCTGGTTCGAGCGAGGGGGTGAGGGACCCTATTTCCTCCATTACGATGGCAGCGGAAACGTGATCCGGGTCACCGACACCGATGGAGAGGCGGTCAACAGCTACGAGTACCTGCCGTTTGGTGAAAAGTTCTCCGAGACAGAGACCATCCCGAACCGCCTCACCTTTGGCGGGCGACATGGGATCCTGGAGGCACCGGGCGGCCAGTATTGGATTCAAGTGCGGACCTACGACCCGTGGATGGGGCGTTTCCTGTCGCCAGATGCGGCTGCGACCGAAGGTGCGAACCCTTACACCTACGGAGCAAATCAACCAACGAACTTTGTTGATTATAACGGGTATGACGAGCAATCACTGCTTTTCGACAATTCCAGAACAACGACATTGTCCAATACCAACCTCGCCTCATCGACGGGGCAAAATCTCACGCAGGCCTACCTGAAACGTGCAAATGGATGGGCGCTACAGGCGAGGGAAATTGCGAGAACCAATTACTTCGCGAATCTTGACCAATTTAATACGCGAGTCGCTTCAGGACATGCGAACGATATTCGGAAGTCCGGCGATTACCTACGCTGGGCGAAGAGCCGGTTGGCCTATGCGAATAAAAACGTGAAAAGCACCAAGGAAGCCTTGCAATCAAGCAAGAACTACACCAAGGCCACTAAGTTCGGGAAATTCCTGAATGGGTTGTCGACTGCCGGAACGATTGTTACTGCTGGAAATGCCGTAGAGACCCAGATGCGCTACAATAACGGAGAGACCACATTGGCCGAAAACGTGAGGGGTTGGGCATTACTTGCCAACGATGGACTACAGAAATTGGGACCTCTCGGGGCCGCGGGTTCGACCATGAATTCAGCGTTGGATATGGCCACCCGGGAAAACTTTGTCCTATTGTCCAATTGGTGGTATGAGCCAGAGGATCCTTTCGGTCCCAGTATGCGACCGCGGGACGGGAGCGACAAACTGAATTCTCGGGTAGTCTCGTCCTTTGATCCGAATGACAAGTCCGCGACGGGCGTGGGGGATGGTGGCTATATTGATGGAACAGGTCCGATCGAATACCGCATCCGTTTCGAGAACGTGGCGACTGCTTCGGCCGCTGCTCAGCAGGTCCGGGTGACCGATGTCCTCGATGCGAAGCTCGATTGGTCGACTCTCGAGTTGCTGGAATTCGGTTTCAATGGAGCGGTGATTGTTCCTCAACAAGGTGCGTCGGGGTATTCTGGCGTCATCTACATCGAGTCCGATCCCAATCCTATTCAATGTGAGATCCACCTGGATACGATCACCGGCGAGTTGACGGTGGACTTCAGGTCCTTCGATGAAATAACCGGCGACTGGCCGGAGGATCCCTTTGCCGGCTTCCTGCCGCCCAACGACGAAACAGGCCGAGGCGAGGGCTATATCCGCTTCTCCATCTGGCCGCTGGATGGGCTCGATGAAGGCGCAGTCATCGAGAACCAGGCCTCCATCGTCTTCGACGTAAACGAACCGATCATCACGAATGTGACGATCAACACGATTGACACCACGGCTCCGAGCAGCGCGGTTGCCGCCTTTCCTGCTAATACGCCACCTAGCTTCGTCGTCAACTTGACCGGAGACGATGGGTCAGGATCAGGCATTGCGGTCTACGAAGTATTTGTCAGCGTGAACGGTGCCCCGTTTGTCTCCTATAACTTTTTTGAAGAGAACTCATTTGTCTACGATGGGATCGCAGGAGTCACCTATGCCTTTTATAGTATCGCGACCGATAGCCTCGGATTTGAAGAGCCTGCCAAAACGACTGCCGATTCCAGTGTGACTCCCGTCGCAACGGGCGGAAACTTCTATCTCGACTGGGCTGCCGATCAATTTGGTGCGGATGCCGACAACCCCGCGCTCGAAGCTACCTTGTGGGGTAAGCAAGCCGACCCCGATGGAGATGGCTACGCGAATATCCTCGAAAGCTATCTCAGTCTCAATCCACTGCTCGCCGACGTTTCAGAAGCCCTCCAGCCGGCCGCGACCGACGACCAATTCACGGTTACTTACACCCGAGTGAAGAACGATCTGGCGGCCGCCGGACTCCGCCCCCAAATCTCGACCGATGCTCTCACCTGGACCGGTGTAGGAATTGAGGAAGAGATCATCGAAGACTTAGGCGAAACCGTCCGGGTGCGAGCAACGATGGCGCGAAATGGAAATCGTACGATGCTCTTCCGCCTGCGAGCCCAGTAGAATGTAAATGTTGCGAACCACTTTGATATCGGGTCCCGTTGCCAAATTGACTTCGGGTGATTTTGGACGGATTTCCACGCTGTCATCGAGTTTTGTGACCAGTGGGGTCGTATTTTTGGTGTGCGGGATTTTTTCTAAAATGGTCATTTTTATGATGGGTGAGGCTTTTTGGTGGGGTTTTCTGAGGCATGGCGGCGGCTCTTGATGGCCCGATTTTATGATGAGGAAGGGCGTGTCCGGGACAGTCATCAATCGCGCGCCGTTCGGGTATCCCTCAGCGGGGTGTGCTACAAGGAGTCGCGCCAACCCGCCCGCAGCTCCGCCCTCCGGCCCAGGGCATCGGGATCGTTCCTCACCCCATGCCGCCCCGCCTCGTTCCGCACCACCCTCCGGCCCAGCTCCGGCCTCAGCC
>CAJXVQ010000140.1 GCA_913060685.1 uncultured Verrucomicrobiales bacterium | reverse complement strand
CCTGCGGCTGCACCACGAGGTTGCTCACTCCCATCGCCTCAAGTTTGCGGTGCAGATAGTAGCCGAAGGCCCCGGATTGACAGTCGCCCCCGCTCCTGCCCTCCGGGCTGCCTTCCATGCAGTCTATCTCGCTCCGCTCGATTCGTAACAGGTATGAACTTCGCCAGCGAGCTTCTGCTGTTTGGCCACGAAATGCAGGAGGCCATCAATCTCCATCTTCTGCACCGGTTGCGGCGTGGCACCGTCGAGTTGCCGTGCCACGTAGTACCACTTCGAGTGGGCATCGATGCCGAGTTTGATCGTATCGTAGGACTTGGTTGTTTCTGCTTTTTTGTCTTTCATAACGGTTGTCAGTTTGGAGGATTCCATCCCCACCTGACAACCCATGTCATCTAGCAGTCACCTGCCACAAAATCCACACCACGTCCCGATGAACGCTCCACAAGACCCCCTCCGGCCATTCAGGGATGCCGTCGTAACTGTTGCTGGGTTGGGGGTGATCCTCGCACTCCTGCGGCTGTCCGCGATGATTGTTGAGCCCATTCTCCTGTCGCTACTGATCGTGGCGATCGCCTCGCCCGGCCTGAAGGCGATGCGTCGGCTGGGGATCTCCACGGGCGTATCGGTCTTCGCCGCACTCTTCGTTGTTCTCTTGTTTCTGTCCGGGTTCTCGATCCTGCTGAGTGGGGCGCTCGCCCGCTTCAGCGAAACCCTGCCGGCTTATCAGGGCCGCCTTGTCGACCTCACGGCCCAGGTGGACGCCTGGTTTGCAGGCAAGGGGATCGACCTGCACAAGGGCGGGGTGTTACACCACTTCAGTCCGGATCGCCTGGTGGAAATGATTGAGTCGGTCGTCGCCCATCTGGGTTCCGCCCTCAGCGACGCGCTCCTGATCCTCTTCATCGTCATTTTCATGCTGGCCGAAACCAACCACTTCCCGCGGAAGCTCTCGTCCGTGCTGGGAACGGGCGGAGCCGTCGTGCAGGCCATGGCGGGGCTCCTTTCGGACATCAAACGGTATGCCTCGACCAAGGCGGTGATGAGCCTCGTGACCGGGGTCTTGATCTGGGCCGGGCTCAAGGCGTTCGGGCTCGAGTATGCGGAACTCTGGGGCGCTCTGGCGTGCCTGCTCAACTTCATCCCGAATATCGGCTCCATCCTGGCGGCCGCGCCTGCCGTGATGATGGCCATGCTACAAGGGTCGCCGCTCTACACGGGTGGAGTGGCTCTCCTCTATCTCGGCGTCAACCTTGGGATCGGCAACATGCTGGAGCCGGTCTTGGTCGGACGCAGGCTAGGCCTGTCGGCCGTGACGGTCCTCCTGTCCCTTGTCTTCTGGGGTTGGATGTTCGGAATCGTGGGAATGCTGGTCGCAGTTCCGCTGAGCCTGGCGGTGCGGGCCTTTGCGAGCGCCTATCCGCCGACCCAATGGCTGGCCGTCTTGATGGGGCCGGCGCTGGACGAAATCAACCGCTCGATACACGGAGAGGCCGACGACCGGTAGTCGTGGTTCGGCTTATCGAGTTTGGGCGGCTTGGTCGTCACAGGGAACTTCTCCGGCATCAGGCCTCGCCCGTAATCGCCCCAACCATCAATAGATCGACATGACCACCCCGGCAAAACATCGGGGCAAGACCCACCGCTATCAGGATGGGGCCAGCCAACACGGCGACGCCAGATCTTGCCCGCATACTCTCGTGATCTCTAAGCACCGCGAGTAATTATCGAGATTCCTGTTGAACTCAAAATTTAACGAACTTGGCATTTGCGACACTAGAACCAAGTGAAGAAAACCGCCACGGTGCTCAACATAAAGATGGCGTAAATCAGGGGGAAAACCCACCGGCAACGGCGGTCGAGGCGATCACCCAGAACGTGATCGCCCCGTTTGTCACACCCTGCGACCACGAGGTTGATGACGACAGTGGAGCACATGATCAAGAAACTGAAACTCAGGATACAGTTCAAAAGGGTGACGTACGAGATATGAGGCATGATCTCGCCCACCAAAAGCTGGTATGCCACAACCGTCAGGAGACCCACGAACGAAACGCTCATGCGGTCCCCAAGCGAGGAGCGCTCCATCCAGAACACTGACCAGGAAAGGATCACGATTAGGATCATCGGGATCAGAACCAGCCGCACCGTAAAAAGTGACTGGCGTTCAACATTTAACGTCAGGACGAAGGCGGATGATTTCATTTCTTCCCCGGCATAGGGCGCGGCCAAAACACCGGATGTGGCGCTACTGTCGATCAACTTCCACTGCGGCACCTGGATCCTCGTGCGGTCGGTGGTCAGGGCGGCGGAGTCCACCATGAGCTCGACCTCACCTGCGCTGAAACCCAGAATCTCGAACTCCGCTTCCAAGCGCTGACGATCGAAGGGATACCTCCGGAGATTCAGCTCGGCCCTTGCCACCGCGTTGATGGTCTGAATTAAGATGCAGGTGCCGTCCGGTTTGATCCGAAGGAGGATTCCCTGCGTCTCCGGAATCCCGCTGGCGTTGGCAAGCACCACCTGAGGATACCAAGCTGGTTCCAATTCGTTGAACTGGAAGACTCCGTTGTAGAGTTTCTCCCCGAATCCCTTCTTCACGGGATCGAAGGCCTGTCGCTGGTCCTTCCAGATGAGAGTCAGGACGCCGGAGAACTCAAAGGTTTCGGCCTCATCGTCGATCCGGTTGAGATCGAGAAGATGAAAGTTGGCGCGAACTTCCACGGGATCGCCCTCCGGAAGAGAGAACAGGTTCACCCGTGGCGGCTCAGGCGGAGAGATTTCCAGTCCCACATCGTCACCCACTTGGGCGTGGAGCACCGGCAGGATCAGGACAGCTCCTAGGAGGAGTAAGGCAAGAGATGAAAGAATAATTCTCAAGAGTTTGTTGGGAGTGAGGCTTGAATCAAGGGCGAGAGGAGCAAGAGAGTCCAGTCGAATGGCACTGGCTTGGTCGATAACCCCCTCACCGACCCCTTCAACGAAGCCCAACGGCGCTCATCCCCAAAAGTAAACTCCTGGCAGTATGAACGATTTTGCTACATCCAAGATGCTCGTTCGGGGTGTCGGGTGCTTTCCTATTGATTTCGACTTTGCACATAAAGGTCAAACCCTTCGGGCTGCGCTACGCTTCGTCTAAAGCGCCTCGCTCGGCGCTGCTGTGCGATGACAAATCATTCCCACCTCCTTCTCGAGGTTCCTCCCCCGCCTTCAGGTGGCGAATTTAGAATCTCGGAAGAGGAACTGACACATCGGCTGAGCGGACTTTATTCGCAGGCTTATGTGACTGGGGTGAAAGGGGAAGTCCTGGAAGCCCGGATGATTGCGGAGGGAAAACGCGAACACTTCTCACGATGCAGCTTCAGGGGCCTCCGTAAAAGCAAACGATCACTCCCGTATCCCTGCCAAGTTGCCGTATCCTTTCTCCCATCCCCAAACGGGCGGGCGACTCCGACAGAGAAACACCCCGTCACGCCCCAACTCTTCTGCTCTCCGGACGGACATCCAACTCAAGACGCTGAAACTCATCTCGTTTCAAGATCGTCAAACAGGGATGCTCCGGCAACCCGCACTCCTCCGTCGCGTAAACCGGGATCCCCATCGCGAGCGCCTTCAAGGCGAGCCGGGGTTGATGCTCAATCCACGCAGGTAAAACCACCGCTTCTGCAGATTCAAGATCAGCCAATGACCCCTGTTCAAAAAACACCTCACCGGTGCCTTCGCGAGCTTTTCCAAGTACGACAATCTTCTGATCTATTCCCTTCAAATCATAGACACCCTTCCTCCCCAGCGGTGAGCACGGGAGAAAGACATGCCCTTTGACCTCCGCCCGATCTGACCGGGCCGGCATTTCCCAATCCAACAACCATGCCCGGTTCCCAAAGCGCTTTGCAATCGCCCGATGCGGTGTGATCAGCTTTCCGGCACCCGCGAGGGCCTCACTCTCCATCCGAACGAGAACCGGATCCGCTCGAAAGTCGCCCAGGGTTGGCGAGTCCGGATGGCGGCGGGAGGCCTCATTGAGGCGGCGCTGGAGCTCTGCAAGCGGCCATCGCTCCATCAAAACATCAAAGGTTCGCCCTCCCAATGCCCCCATCTCCCAGAGATGCGGCAAGAGATTTTGAGAAATAACAAGATGACGACACTCCGGTGAAAGCTTCCTCCGATAGTGCTCCGCAAGTTTACGGTCACCTTCCAAAAGAGCCGCCTGCCGAACAGCCCCTTGCGCCGGCAAACGTCGCTGCCGAAAAGATCGGAGAAGAGTTGACAGAGTGGCAGAGTGAACGCGCGATGATTCAGGCGGATTCCAGGCATAGTTCGCTTTCTTGAATCTCTCGCCATCAAGAGGAATGAGCCAGTGATCTCCCTCCCTCGAGTGCCCGGCGCACCAGCGATCAAACTCGGGCCATCTCGCATCAAGCAAAAAGGCCGAGTGCCCCTGACTTGGGGCATGAGCCGACGTCGCGGATGGATGACGAAAGCAAGCCGGCTGATCGCAGGTCAGACAATCACCGGAAGCGGCCTCCCGGATGACCGGATCAGGCAGGAGTTCCACTTTCCGGGCAACGTCGGGACGGTCTGCCCGGATCCGGACAACAAGATGAGTCGCATCAAGCCCAACTTCCAAGCGCCACTGGAAGGTGGCCCGAAAGCGGAGATCGACATAGTTCCAAAATACCGTGGCATCAAGATCCCGTTCACCCATGGACCCCGGAACCAGACGCGAGTGTTCATGCCGCTCGACAATTTCCAAACCGGCCTCAAGAGCAGCTTGATAAAGCAGGCCCGTCACCTGACAGAGTCCGCCTCCCCGATTGGGGACAAGACAGCCTTCTCGAAGTTCCCGCCCAACCGTATACCCCCGACCCCGGGTGGTCCGGCCGAGTTGACGCCAGAAGCTAAAGATCCCACTCGCCGGAATCACCGAGCCATGCAGGGCCTTCGCCGAAATCCGAAGATTCTCAACCTTCCCCGCGGTGAGAGGAAACTCAGTCTCCGAAGTCTGGGTCCAAAGCTTCGCACTGGCCTCACCAATCACCGGTGAAGCCACCTCGGCTTCTCCGATCGCATGCTTGGGAGGACGCACCCCAACTTCGATGAGCCCCCTCCGCAAGCGCAGCAAACTGGTCTTCCCTTGAAAAACAAGCGCCTGCCAGCGCCCGGGCAGTTCGGAAAGATCGCGGGGCTCTTGCTTCATGGGAACGTTTTACCACACCGCTACGAAGAACTTCGTAAACAGATCGTAAAACGTCTCATGCTAGACTGGTTGGGCTTCCTTCGCATGGTCTTTGAGCAGACCCATCACTTCATCAAGCGAGGTTGCCACTTCATAATCGTCGGGCTTACACATCGCCTCCATGAGCGGAAGCAAGGCATCCCAAAAGCCCACGCCTTTTTCGTCAGGGCGGTTAAAAATAACAACCTTCTTACCCTTGATGAGTTCATTCCCCTGATGCTTAAAGATCATTAGCGCGAAGAGTTCCTGAACGGTTCCAGCCCCGCCGGGGAAAATGACAAAGGAGGTGGAGTTCTCAATCATAACCTCCATGCGGGTGTAGATGTCAGGACGGAGCCAGAAACGCGACAGCCCGTCCGGCAAGCCCTCCAACTCGATGATGTGGGGGACATTGGACCCTGCGGTCCATCCACCCGCTCCCACCGAACCGCGCACTACAGCCCCCATAATACCAGATTTTCCAGCACCTGAAACACAGCCAAACTTGTTTTCAGCCAACCGTCGTCCCAGCTCTTCGCCATCCGCGATGTAGGCAGGATCTTCAAGTGTCGCTGAACAAAAGACGCAGATACTGCCGACCAGATCGTTTGGCGGCGGAGTATCTGAAGTCGGGATCTCGGTGTTACATGCGATGTCCCGATCAGGATCGGGAAAAGCACCCTGCATCGCCAGCTGAAGCCGCTTGATCACCTTGGCTGGTTTGGATGCGCTCAACAAAAAATCTCGATAGTTCTGCCTCACCGTTCCAAGTTCCCTCATTCTCCCCAGAAGGTTGAAAAGAGGATCCCACGAATCATCACTGTTAAGAATTACCGTTGGCTTTCCCTGAAGATATTTATCCAGAGTCTGATATCCCACGAAAATCGAAATCGCCTTGAACATGTCCTCCAGCGACGCTCCGGGCGTGAAGACGAAAGCGTCCGATTCCGAAATTTTCTTCTCGATATTCGAGAGGGTGATTTGCTGATCTCCATTGGAGTTATAAATATCCCAACCGGCGTTATAGAGAAGGAAGAGAAGCTTCGCCCGGATGGAGCGTCCGGGATCATCGGAACCAATCACGGTTCCGGAAAGTCTGACAATTGGCATTTGAAATGATTGTATTTAAAGGTCTGCGCTGAAGTTCTCCCTCGCGCGCTGGTCTAACATAGCGCAGTCTTGTGGGGGGAAAGGATAATTTTTAAAAGCGGCAATTTCAGAAGCCCGGATCAGACTGGAGGAAGGAGGCATTCCCATCGGAAGTGTCCTTGTTCACAAGGGGGGAAATCACTTCGGCACGACACCGTGCGTCTTCATGATGGCAAGAAGAGCCCGCTCGCTTTTCTCGATGGGTCGAAAGTTTCCGGGCCGATAGCCTTGCGTGATCTTTAGCGGAGTCCAACCGGATTTGTTCTTGGCATTCCAAACCTTGATATCAGCTCCGAGTTCATCGAGGAGCACCATCATTTGCGGGGCACTCTTGTAAGCGGCGGCGTGCATCACCGACTCGTCACGGGAATCCTTCACGTCGATATCTGCGCCCTGACCGACAAGGAACCTGACCACTTCAAGGGCGGATTTGAGATCAGCGGCCTCCTCACCAGGCGCGGTCACACCCATCCCGGCAGCGGCGAGGAGCGGCGAGGTTCCCCGGTGGTTGGCAATGGTTGGATCTGCGCCCAATTTTTCGAGAACTTCAAGAAAGGGTAGATCCGCCGTCTCTGCCGCCAGCAGGTAGGGAGTGGCCCCCTTCCGGTCCACTCTTGCGGTGCCACCAGGCCCTCCTTTGAGTTTCAAATTCACCTTGGCACCGTGCTTCACCAAAACTTTTACGAGTTCCAGACTGCTCATTTTTCCAGACCCCCGGGGAATGGGGAGACCGTCATCTCCATCGCCCTTCACCGACTTGCGAACCCAGCTCAAGACATGCAGCGGGGAATAACCGGATCGGAGATCATTCGGATCAGCACCGGCTTCCAAAAGATACGCCGCCAATTCAAAGTGACCATTTTCGATCGCCAAAATCAGAGCCGCGGTTCCATCCTTCATTGTCTTGCGTCCCCGCTTCACCTTGGCAGCCTCGGTGACATCGGCCCCGTTTTGAATCAGGTGTTTCGCGACTTCAAGGTGACCTTGCCGCACCGCGAAAAGCAATGGCGTGAATCCCGAGGCCAAGGGCTTTTTAAATTCAGCGCCTTTCTCGAGCAGATAGCGAACAACCGCAAGATGGCCCTCGGCAGCGGCCCACATCAGAGGAGACTGCTTGCTCTTTTCCAGGGCATCAATTTCAGCTCCTGCTTCGACGATAGCTTGGACACATTGCAACACCCCGGTGCGGGAGGCCGTGTGCAGCGGGGTTTCATTTCCGGGGAGAGCAGCCTTGGCATCTGCCCCGGATTTGAGAAGAAGAGTGACCATTTCGGCGTTCCCGTTTTGGCAGGCCAGTGAAAGTGGCGTGACACCGTAACGATTGGCCTCACCTGCAGCCGCGCCCGATTCAAGGAGGGTCCTGACCTTGTCCAAATCATCCCGATGAGCCGCTTCAATGACCGGACCGGCCTGCAAGGTGGCCATGAAGAGGGAGCCGAAAGCTCCTGCTTTCAGGACCGCACTCAGAACCGAAGGCAGGAGCATTCGGCTCCTATTGGCAGAAATCTTCATAAGGTGATCAACCCGTTGCTATCCCCAAATTTCTCAACCTTGACTCCCGCCCGATCCAGCAAGGTGAGGTGCAAGTTCGCCAGAGCCGTCGGCTCCTCAAAGCGGATATGTCGCCCCCCTTTCACGCCCCCTGCCGCACCGCCCGCCACGATGACCGGAAGGTTCTGGTGATCGTGAACATTTGGGTTCCCCATCCCGCTTCCATAAAGGAAGAGGGAATGATCGAGGAGACTGCCGGAACCATCCGGGGTCGCTTTCATCTTCTCCAGGAATTCTGCAAAAAGGGACACATGGAAGGCATTGATCTTCGACATCCTCTCAATTTTTCCGGGATCATTTCCGTGGTGGGAAAGCGGATGGTGGGGATCAGTGATGCCGGTCTCGGGGTAGACCCGGTTGCTCGTTTCGCGAGCGAGTTGGAATGAGGTGATCCGCGTGATGTCCCCCTGGAAAGCGAGCATCTGCAACTCGAACATCAGGCGGGCATGGTCCCGGTAGGACGCCGGGACCCCATTCGGGCGGTCCAGATCAGGAAGAGCCTCATCGCGGGTCGCTGCTTCCGCTTTTTGAATACGCCGCTCAATCTCTCGAACCGAGGTCAGGTAGTCCTCAACCTTCGAGCGATCAGCCGGTCCAAGCTCACGCTTCAGGCTCTGAAGATCTTCGTTCACAAAATCGAGAAGGCTGGCCTTTTTTTTCAAGGCCGCCCGACGCTCCTTCGCGGTGCCACCTTCGCCAAAGAGACTCTCAAAGATGAGACGCGGATGGGCTTCCGCCGGAAGTGGCGTGGTGGGCGAGGACCAAGAGAGATTGTTTTGATAAACACAGGCGTAGCCATTGTCGCATTGCCCAACCGTCTGCATGAGATCCATCGACATCTCGAGCGATGAGAGCTGGGTCTCCCGGCCAAGATGCTGGGCCGCGATCTGATCAACAGTGGTTCCCAAAAAATAATCCGCGCTTTCGGTTTGCCGGGCCTGTGCCGCGCTCAGGAAGGCCGAGTTCGACGTCGCGTGCGTTCCCGGATAGGCGGGCTGGAGTTCGAGATTCGAGAGAATATTGACGTGATCTCGAACTGGAGCAAGCGATTGAAGAATAGGCGAAAGCTGGTCCAAACTCCCTTCACTTTTAGGCGTCCAGCGCGTGAGATCACAACCCATCGGCATGAAAACGAACCCAAGTCGTTTCACCGGTTTGGCTGCCGTGAGCTTGGCTGCGCTGGCTGCCGGAACCATGGCGTCGAGCAGCGGCAAGGCAACCGCCGACCCAAGCCCCCGGAGGACGGTGCGGCGGGAGAGAGACTTTTTGGTAATGATCATGGCTTCTGTCGGTGGGTGAAGGGTTTGCTTTGCGTGATCCCTAAAATGAGATCGGCAAGACGATACTCCGGAGCGGCCTTGCGGACGACCTCGCGGAGAGCCGGGGCATCGAAATACTCCACGCCTCGACCGAGGGCGTAAGTTAGCATTTTTTCGCTGACGGTTCTAGCAAAGAGGTCCGGGCGCTCAAGCAGGGCTTCTTCGAGCGGATCGACACCGGTAAAAGTGCGTCCATCGGGCAATCCGCCTACCGCATCGACCTCCCCCCTGACAAATCGCCCCACCGCATCGTATTCCTCCAAGGCGAATCCGGGAGGGTCCATGAGCTGATGACAAGTCGCACAGGACTTGTCCTGACTATGGGCCGCGAGTCTTTGACGCATTGGAAGATCATCCGCGACAACGACATCACCGAGCGCAGGCGTCTCGGGCGGCGGCGGCGGAGCGGGCGTGCCCAGGATATTCTCAAGAACCCAGTTCCCGCGAATGACCGGCGAAGTACGGTTGGCATAGGAGGTTACGGTGAGAATACTCCCCTGCCGGAGAAGCCCCCCGCGTTTCATCAAGGAATTGAGTTCGACCCGACGGAAGCGACTCCCATAGATATGGGGAATTTCATAATGTCGGGCGAGTCGTTCATTGAGAAAAGTAAAGTCCGCCCCAATAAGGTCGGAAGCTCTGCGATTTTCCTTAAGAACGGAGGAAAAGAGAAGTTCGGTCTCGCGCTTAAAGGACTGACGGAGATTGTCATCAAAGTCCGGGAAGAGTCGCAAATCCGGCGTCATGGCATCGAGATTGCGAAGCTGGAGCCATTGATTTGCAAAATTGGTCGTGAGGGATTCCGACCGCTCATCGGCGAGCATGCGACGGACTTGCGTTTTGAAGACGTCCGGATCAGTGAGATCGGCAGCAAGGAGTTCATCATCCGGCAAACTGCTCCACAGGAAGAAGGAAAGCCGTGTCACCAGTTCAGGATTGGGCAGGCGGTAAACTTCGCCTGAAGCGAGATCATCGGGATCATTCTCAATCCGAAAGAGAAAGCGCGGGCTCACGAGAATGGCAGCCACCGCCATCTCCATTCCCTCTTCGAGGAAGGGCGCGAGGGCGGCACGATCCTTGTCGGTAATCGGTCTTCGGTAAGCCAAGCGCATGAGTCGGGGAAGATCGTCCTTTGTCAGACGGGGACCGGAACCCTGCCCCTGAAATGGCCCGGTCACACTGACTTGAAAAATGGCGGGAGCCTGGCGGGGATGACGGTGAAAATTGAACTGGGCGTCGTAGGGTTGCCGTTTGATCTCCAGAAGCGAAGTCGGCTTCTTGGGAAAGGTCACTCCAATCTTACGGTTCCCGGTAGGAACCTTGAGGCGGACATTCAGATGGGAATCGACGTCATTGTGATTGCGATTTTTGGGACGAACCACGGTGAAATCCTTTGTCGGTTCGCCATCGATGAGCAGTTCGATTGCGTGCGATCCCCCGATCAACCCTTCGACTTCTCCATTGCGATCACGGCTCAGACGAATCTCAAAATCATAGTCACCTGCGACCGGAAAAGTGTGCTCGAAAAGCACCCCGCCACGCGTGCCGAGGGGGAGGCCCTGCACGTGCTCTTTTTGGCTCCGGTCGGTCGGCACCCGGACCACTCGAAGGTCCGGCGACTTGTAGGAACTCCCCACCGCAATCCGCGCAATCTTGCGGGCCGCTCCGATGTAGCGATTGAGCAAGGTCGGCGAAAGCTCCCCAACCGTGATATTATCGAATCCATGGCTCGACTCATCCTTGGGGAGCATTTCCGCCACATCCACGGAAACGCCCAGCAGGTCCCTGATCGAATTTTGATACTCGGTCCGTGTCAGGCGACGCATTGCCGGAACCTTGCCGAGCTTGGGATGCTCTTGAGAAAATTGATCCAGATAGCCTTTGAGATCAGTGAGCGTTTTCCGGTATTCCTCCGCCGTAGGTCGCTCCTTCTTTGGGGGCGGCATCTGCCGGGTATCCATGCGAAGAATGGCATGCTCCCAGGTCTCCCAATGTTCTTCCGGAGCCGCTTCTACGATTGCTCCGAGATCAAGGCCACCTTTCGTAATGCCATCGCCATGACAATCGATGCAATGGGTCTCCACAAAAACCGCCAACGGCGGCGCAGCCCAAACAGGGTCCACGGTAGCGAGAAAAAGGAGTGCTGATTGCAATCGGTAGGTCACAGACGGAAACCGTATCGATTCACACACCGCATTGCAATCACCTGACATCCTCCCAAGAGAAATCGACAGGAAGATTTCGACCGGATTCGAGAAGGGTTGCCTGCCGGAACATGGCGACGACCAATCGCCACACCTTGACTTCGATTTGCAACAAAGCGAAGTGCCTCAAGTCGAAGCCAGAAAAATTCCTCAGCAGAGAAACCGCCGCGAAATCGAAAGCCTCCCGGAAGGGAGCTGCTGAATTGATCCTGCTCGAAGGAGGCTCGTAACAGCTTCCAGACACTCAACCAGTGACGCCCCGGTGATCTTTGAAATTTCGTCAGGGCTTGGGAATCGATCTCCGGGGCTCAAACGACCGCTCCGAAATCCCTCGTTCGCCAAAGCGACGAGCTCGAACGATGTGCGTGCAGTCTTTGCCTCCACTGGCCGGAACATCTCGTTCCTCTTGATGAAGCCCCGGATTCCCGGGAGGCGATAATTATTAATAATGAAGGGGTTCATGAATGTTCGATGATTGGGTTTTCATAGGAGTCTTCGCTCCATTTTGAAATCTGGATTCAGCAAATCCAATTTATTTGCCAGCCTGGCAAGACTATTGACGAGCAGGAGGGGCGAAGGCCTGGAAGTGGATGACGTCGATGTCGAAGCAGATCTTTCCTCGCCCAACCATGCCTTGGCAAACATGGGCACCTTATTAAACATCGCAGGAGCCACGCTGAGCCTCGGAAGCCCGGTTCACCCTGTCGACGACCTCATCATCTATGGCACTGTCGTCCCCAAAATCTCCATCGTATCTCCCTTGCGGGCCTCCTGAACCTGGCCCTCAGCGCTCCCCAATCACCCAAAAGCTCCAGGGTCACTTCCCGACAAACCCCTCGACTCCCCGGGATCGCCATGGAGGCGCGATGAGATCGCAGCCTCGCCTTAAAGCCCCTCAAGACGATTCTTACCCTTGCTGGCATCCTGGCGTTCCCGGACCTTTCCGAGGACGAGATCCCAGAAGGTCTTCGTGCACACAAAGAGAGCCTTCTTCTCGCGATTGTAGCCGGCCATCAAGCCGCGATCGGAAAAGCGCCAGACCGTCAGAGTGGGTGCGACACTCTTGAGAAAGGCATCCGAATGGCCCACCCATTCCTTCTTGGATCCGGAATTCGCGGATTTGAGAAAGGAGATCTCGTCAGGCCGCAGGCCCACGCTGGGTTCTTCCCCCGGCTCAAGGCTAAAAACAGTCTTGTTGGAATATTTGATAAATACCGCTTTGTCCTCCTCGAACACCACTTGGATCTCCAGTCCCCGTGCGGAATACACCGCCACGTTCCACTTTGCCCCCGCTTCCTCCAAGCCCCCTCCGAGTTCGATCTGCCCCTCGCTTGCCTCGCCATAGCGAGCCTTGCATTCCTCCCTGGTCTCTCCGACCCGCGCCCGCGCCGTATCGGCCAGAACCCCGGCCATACAAATCATCGCACCAATTATTCCCGTCTTCATGCATCCATCATGCTGCAATCCGCCCGAAGGCTCAAGACGATTGTCAGGCCACCAACCCGAGGGTCAGGGCGATTGCTTGGCTGGTCCAATCTTGGCAGGCGGTACTTGCAAGCGGGGCACAACGCATTCGCAGATTCCTTTTTGATAGATCTCAGCACGAGGGGAAAGCGGCTTCCCTTGATGAGCGGATCCCGGGCTATCCATTCATCGCGGTCCTTGAGTCTGAGTGCCGCTCCCGGACAGCAGTGCGCGGCGCAAAGCACCGGGTAGCCTTCATCCACATTAATCTCATAGACCCCTGCCAGATGATGTTTCCAGCAGGTCGTTGCGTCGTTAAGCCAGACCTGTCTCTTATACACATCTGACGCTGCCGACGATCTACTCTGTGTAG
>CAJXVQ010000139.1 GCA_913060685.1 uncultured Verrucomicrobiales bacterium | reverse complement strand
TCGTCGGCAGCGTCAGATGTGTATAAGAGACAGCCTACACACTGACTGCCACCGGCGATTCTCTTCCTTTGGTAACTTCTCAAATCACGGTGGGAGTCGATGTCGAATCCCTGGCCCCGGTCATCAACGAATTTCTGGCCGACAACGAAACCGGCCTCACTGATGTGAACGGAGACTTTTCAGATTGGATTGAGATCCACAACCCCAATCCCTTCACGATTGATCTGGGTGGCTGGCATCTCACCGACAATCCGCTCGATCCTCAGAAATATTCGATACCGCCCCGGCAAATTCCGGCGGGTGGATTTGTGGTGCTCTTCGCTTCGGAAAAGCCCGGAGCCATTTCCTTCAAACTCACCAAGGAAGGGGATTACCTCGCGCTGAGCGATCCCGATGGAGTGATCGTTCAAGAATATGCGCCAATGTATCCTGCACAATTTGATGATGTCTCCTTTGGTGAAAGTAGTGATGGGAATACCACTTATCTCTTGCCAACACCCGGGGCTGCCAATGGCCCTCCGCGGAGCGAGATTGGCCCGGCGATTGACGCCCTCGTTCAAAATCCACCGCCGCCTGGAGAAAATGATCCCCTTGAAATCACGGCTACGATTACCCCGCGTATTGGTGGGGTTAGCGGAGCGACGCTTCATTATCGGGTTGGCTTCGGGAGCGAGTTGTCCCTTGCGATGACTGCGGGAGTCGGCAACCTTTACAACGCATCCATCCCCGCTTCCGCTTATGAGGCCGGAGAGATGGTTCGTTGGTATGTCACGGCTACGACGATTACAGGCGAGTCCTCCCGCGAACCTGCTTTCACCGATCCGACTGAGTCGGCGGAATACTTTGGCACGGTCGTTTCCGATCCCGGGATTTCAGTCGATCAACCGGTGATGAACTGGTTCGTCCGAAACCCGAGCGCAGCCGACACCCGGGGAGGCACCCGTGGTTCGCTCTATTTTGAAGGGCGGTTTTACGACAACATCTTCTGTCGAATTCGAGGGCAAAGCACCGCGAACTGGCCGAAGCATAAATACAAGTTCGACTTCTATCGCGGGGGACATTTCAAGTGGAATCCTGACGCGCCAAAAGTGGAGGAAATTAATGTAAACTCGCACTACCGGGATTCCTACGTTCGTGAAAATGCCATTTTCGCTTTCCTGAATGAGGCCGGCGCGCTGGCTCCTGAAACCCGCTACCTGTGGATCAAACGAAATGGCAGCGACCTTGGACTTTTTTCCTTCGTCGAGCAAGTCGATGAAGACTTTCTGACCCGGCGAGGTATCGACGCCACGGGTTCAATGTATAAGGGCATTAACGTGCCAGCGACTCTTTCGACCACCGTCAACTCCAGTCTCTATCGAAAAGTTCTCCGGAAAACGGAACCCTATTCCGATCTCAGCCAACTCACCGCCGGGATCAATATCGCCAATCCCAATCGCTTTGACTTCGTAGCCGATGAAGTGAATCTCCCCAACTACATCAACGTCATGGCGGCGATGTGCGTGCCCTTCAATCACGACCAGCTCACCAAGAACTACTACGTTTATCACGACTTCGATCGTGAAGAGTGGTTTCGAATCGCCTGGGATGGTGATCAGGGGCTGCCCACCGGGAATAAGAATACCCATGAAAACTGGGCCAGCCCTCTCTACGGCGATGCCCGGCATACTCAGGAGTTGGCGGGAGGGAATCCCAACCCGACCTGGCAGAATCATCTTCATGCCGCCATTCTGGATAATCCGGTGACCCGCCAAATGTACATGCGTCGGGTGCGCACTCTCATGGATGAGTATCTGGTCATTCCCGAAGAAGGACCATCAACGACTATTCTTGCGGAAGGTTCGTCCGCGAACTATCTGGTGCCAGTTGATTCCTCGCTTGAAGCAAGTTGGTTCACACCCGGGTTCGATGATTCTTCCTGGCCGTCTGGTTCAGCCGGATTTGGATTTGAAAACAACCCCGGAGAGTATGGCGAATTTATCGAGACACGGGTTAAGCCGCTCGAGACAGCCGCCGGGGCCACTTCGATCTACCAGCGGTATCATTTTAATGTGAGCAGTCCGGCTGATTTTCAAAATCTCGTTCTTCGGATGCGTTACGAAGATGGTTTTGTGGCCTACCTCAATGGCAATGAAATCGCTCGCTCCAATATCTCTGGCTCGGTTCGATACAACTCCACCGCCAGTCCCAATCCGGATTCTCAAGCTGTGAATTTTCAAGACTTCCCGCTCGTCGGAGCCAGCCTAATTACAGGGGCCAATCTACTCGCGATTCAAGTGATCAATCAATCATCGGGAAACAGTGATCTTCTCTGCGAACCCGAGCTGGTTGACCAACCGGGCACCAACGGCGGGTATTTTGAAAACCTCCTCGCCGGGTTTCGTCATACCATTGAAAACGACGTTGTTGTCGATCAAGCCCTCTGGTCGGGTTCCGGCATCACGAACTTTAACAATGGATACAACGGCGTTCTCAATACCTCTTTGCCAAACCGTCGCAGGGCACTTTTTACCACTTATGGTCCCGATGGTTCGGGCTTGATTCCGGAGTCCCAGCCCTCGGATGCGGTCGTGGTTTTTGGTCAAATCGAAGCGAATCCGGTATCCGGGAATCAGGACGAGGAGTTTATTGAAATCACCAATGCCAACAACTATGCCGTCGATCTCTCCGGATGGATCATGAATGGTGGGATTGAATTTATTCTACCTCCCGGATCCGTGGTTCCTGGAAACGGGAGGGTCTTTCTCTCCCCGAACGTCCGTGATTTCCGGCTCCGGGATTTGAGCCCGAGTGGCGGAGAGGGGAATATCGTCATTGGGAATTTTGACGGGCATCTCTCCAATTTTCCGGAAGTCCTCACCTTGACGGATGCCGACGGGGCCATTGTTGCTCAAACGACAACTCCGGATCAACCCAGTGATGCCCAGCGGTTCCTTGTCATCAGCGAAATCATGTATCATCCGGCCGATGGCGCAGGGGATGAGTTCATTGAGCTCCAAAACGTGAGCGATAGCGTCACTCTGGATATGGCCGGAATTTCATTCACGGATGGCATTAGCTACAATTTTCAGGATGGCACATTCCTAGCTCCGAATTCGCGCGTCGTGATTCTTGCTTCTGACTTTTTAAATGGCACCGCCCTCAGCAACGGGGGGGAGACCTTGAAGCTTGAGGATGCCAGTAGCGGAACGATTCAGGAGTTTGCCTTTGATGACAAAGCTCCCTGGCCACCGGGTTCCGATGGTCTGGGACCCAGCTTAATTTTGATAAATCCCTCCTCCAAACCTGATCCCGGGATTGCCGGAAACTGGAGATCCAGTACGACTCCGGGAGGGAATCCGGGCACCAGTGATACCACGAACTTTTCGGGAGCCCCCAATGGCGATGCCGATCATAACGGCGTCGCCGACTTGATCGACTATGCTCTCGGGAGCGGTGGATCGGTTCGAATTTCAAACGACTCCTTCAGCTATGAGCGGAATCTCGGTGCAGATGATGTTCGCTTCGAGGTCGAGGCTTCCACTGATTTGTCGGAATGGTCCGACGCTGATTTTCTTCTGGGGCCTCCGACGAGGTTTTACCTTGGTGGGGGAGTGGAGCTTGTCGAATACACGATCTTACCTGCTGTGCCATTGTCCCAGTGGTTCCTCCGGGTTCGGACCGTCTTGATTTCACCTTAGAACTTGCTCTGGAGGGGAAATGTTGATAAACGACTCACTAATTCAAAAACGATTGGAAATATTACCCACATGAAAATCCTACCCTGCTTCCTGCTTTCCTGCATGGCTGTTTACACCTGCCATGCTGATCTTGTCGCCCACTGGCCTCTTGATACCGATGCCAACGACGCTACTGGCAACGGTTTTGACGGCACTGTCGTTGGCGGAACTGTGACCTTCGACCAAACCGGAGCCAATGCCAACACGGGTTCGGCTGCCGCTTTTCCGGACAATGGTCACATCGACATTCCCTTTGATGCCGCGCTCAACCCGGAGAGCTTTACGGTGACTCTGTGGGCGAACGCGTCATCCACAGATGGATTTGCTTCTCCAATCACAAGCCGAGACGATGTCGGAGGCGGAACCAGTACCCACGGTTACATCCTCTACAACGACAATGGAGGAAACTGGAATTTCTGGACGGGTGTTGGGGCACCAGGCTGGGATAACCTGTTGGGGCCTGCTGTTGCCGTCAGCACTTGGACTCACCTCGCGCTCACCTTCGATGGTGTCACCGGAACCAAGTCCCTCTGGGTCGACGGTGTCCTTGCTGCGACCGAAACCGCTCCGAATCAATATTCGCCCAACGGGACGGTGGAAATGGAAAATCTCCACATTGGGGCCGGACAAGATGATGGCTTGAACTTCTTCTTTAGTGGAAACATCGATGATGTTGGGATTTGGGATGAGGTCTTGGATGAGGCTGTCATTCAGGGTGTTATGGCCAATGGTATTTCGAGTGGACTTCCCGACCCTTCTCTCTCAGTGGCCAACCCGGTTGAACTTGCTCTTGATGGTAGCATTCAACAGTTCGATATTTCTGTGAAAAATGGCGGCCAGACCCAGAGCCTTACCGTTTCTTCGGCTACTTTTGACGGCGATCCAAATTTTTCCGTGACGACTCTCCCCGGGACGATCGCTCCCGGTGGCTCTGAAAATCTGGTCATTTCATTTGACCCTCTTGGCGCCAACGGAATCTTTGAAGCCGATCTTGAGATCACCAGTAATGATGCTTTGAATCCGGTGCGGACCACCACGGTGCGTGGAGTCATTCATGATCCCATGATTGTTGGCGAGGAGACCGTGGATCTGGGCACAGATACGAGCGGATCATTGGTGGTTTCGAACAACGGAGCGACCCGCATCCTCACGATTTCCGAATACAATTTGACCGGAGCCAATGCCGATAAGTTTAGCACCGATGCAATTCCTGGAACGATTGCTGTCGGAGGCGATCTGACCATCAACGTTCAATTCGATGCAGGTGGCGAAGAAGGAAGCTTCACCGCGACTCTGGAGATCGTCAGCGACGACCCCTTGGTTCCCACTGCCACGGTGACGCTTCTCGCCAACGTTCCCTTTGCTGAAAGCCTTATTGCCTGGTGGCCACTTGACCTTGATGGCACTGACGCCAGCGGAAATGGCTTCGATGGCGTCGTCGAAGGAGCTCCGATCGTCGGTGAAGGTGCCAATGGTGCCACCGGCGGATCACTTGAGTTTGATGGTTTTTCCACCCGCATCGATGTCCCCTTTGACCAGGCGCTTAATCCCCAGGACTTCACCGTGACCCTCTGGGCCAATGCTGCCACAACGGACGGGTTTGCCTCGCCGATCACCAGTCGGGATGACGTCAATGGAGGGACGAGCACTCACGGCTTTATTCTCTACAATGACAATGGCGGGCTCTGGAATTTTTGGACCGGAGACGGGAATCCGGGTTGGGATACGATGGCCGGTGATCCTGTCGTTGCGGACACATGGACCCACGTTGCCATGACCTATGACTCCGTGACCGAAACCAAATCTCTTTGGATTAATGGCGTGATGTCCGCAACTGAAACGGCACCGAATCAATATTCGCCGAACGGGACCGTGGAAATGGAGTCACTCCACATCGGGGCCGGACAGGATGATGGCTTGAACTTTTGGTTTGTCGGTAAAATCGATGACATTGGTCTTTTCCGGACCGCTCTCACCTCGGACGACATTAATACAATCATGACCGAGGGAATGGCCGGCTTTACCGGGGCCGCGCGGGAGCTTGCCATCACCGATATTGATCTTGGGCCGAATCCTGGCGAAGTGACGATCACCTTTGATTCGGTGAGTGGAGCCACCTACGCCATTGAGCGCTCGACCGACTTATTAGCGGGAGCATGGGTTGAGTTGACCGACAGCCACGCCAGCGAAGGGGATGTCACGACCTTTACCGATTTCACGGTCCCCGCAGATGCCCCCAAACTCTTCTATCGCGTCATCCGGCCATAAATCCGGTTTGACGAACCACCCTTGATCAAATTATAAGGAACCAATCCCTAGAAACTACAAACGTAACACGCACAAATGAAAAAATCGCTTATTCTTACTTCTTTCACCGCCCTCGGTCTCGCTGGCTTTGCCTCGGCAAGCCTGGTGGCATGGTATCCTCTCGATACCGATGCCTCTGATGCCAGCGGAAATGGCTACGATGGCTCCGTCGTCGGAGGCACCGTAAACTTCGGACAAGGTGGTGCCAATGGTGCGACCGGTTCTTCTGCGGCATTTCCTGACAACGGACATATCGATATCCCGTTTGACGCCGCACTTAATCCGGCCAGCTTTACGGTGAGCCTTTGGGCGAATGCTTCATCCACAAATGGTTTCGCGTCTCCAATCACAAGCAGAGACGACGTTGGAGGCGGGACCAGTACCCATGGCTTCATCCTTTACAATGACAATGGAGGAAACTGGAATTTCTGGACGGGCGATGGGAATTCTGGCTGGGATACCATGGCTGGGCCAGCTGTTGCCGTCAGCACTTGGAGTCACCTCGCGCTCACCTTCGATAATGCAACTGGAACCAAGTCCCTCTGGGTGGACGGGTTACTTGCAGCGAGTGAAATTGCTCCGGCTCAATATTCGCCCAACGGAACCGTGGAAATGGAAGATCTCCACATCGGGGCCGGCCAGGATGATGGCTTGAACTTCTTCTTTAGTGGAAATATTGATGACGTGGGCATTTGGGATGAAGCTCTCGATGAGGCAGCCATCCAAGGGATCATGGCCAATGGTGTTGGATCCGCCGTTCCCGAGCCAAGCTCACTGAGCCTACTAGCATTCGCCGGATTCGCTCTCATGCGTCGCCGTCGATAGAGTTGTCGATTCGCTGAACTTTCAAACAAAGACCCTTGGGGATTTATCCTCAAGGGTCTTTTTCTGGTAATTTTTGACTCTCTTCAGTAGCTCCGGGCCGCAGTTGAGCCGTGCGTCGTTTGTTTCATGGGGATTCGAGTTGATGCGAAAAGAATCCCATCGAGATCTCTCATGACGGGCAAAGAAAAAGTGCCGCGCTGCAAAGCAGGGCGGCACTTGAAGAAAGTCAGATTCCGGGGCCTATTTCGAAGCCAACTCTTTACCGTTGATCTTCATCTCGTGGATGGACCAGTAGAGGCCGGTGTCTTTTTTGGTCTGGGTGATGCGGAAGAATTTGGCCTTGGTCAGAGGGAATTTAATCTCGGTGACCGGGGATTTCCCGTTGCCCTTGGCGAGGGGCTTGCTCCAGGTCTTACCGTCGAGTGACGAGACCACTTCGTATCCGCGGGGGTAGTCACCTTGTGATTTACCGGCATCAAGGATGATTTGGCTGACTTCCGAGATTTTCGGGAGTTCAATTTGAACCCACATTCCCGGTTTCTGGGGCGCGCTGGTGGTGTATCTCGATCCGAGATCGTGGTCTACGCAGCCTCCGAGAGAACTTGTGCCGTGGCTGGCGGTCAGTTTCCATTGTTTTTGGTTCGTGAGGACTGGAGGGAAGAGGCTCTCGAGTTCAGCCTGGGTCCAGGGTTCCTTGCGGCTCTTGTAACTCTGACGGAGTCGGTCCACGTGATTGGCGCGGGTGAGTTCACCTTTATTTCCGAAGGAGTTACGAATGTAAGTGGTGATATTTGCGATCCACTCATTGTCATTGGTCGCCATGGAAACCATGAGTCCTTCGTATTTCTTTCCGTCAATTGGGCCGGTGAGTCCGTGAAGGAGAGTCAGAATCGCGCTGTCTTCTTCACCCATGACGCGGGGATTGTTCACGAAGGAGGGTGCGAGCTTATGTCCGGGCTGACCGGGCATTGGGGTGCCTTTGCCATCCGCTCCGTGGCAGGAGAAGCAGAGTTGCTGGTAGATCACTTTTCCGCTTTCCATCGCCTTTCCGAAACGGGCGTTTCGCTGTGCGTTGGCGCGCTTTTTATCCCGATCGGTGAGGGAATCGCGGGACATTTGCTTCAAGCGGGCGATGACGGGGTTGTCTCCGTTGTCTTCGATCAATGAGTCGCTCAGGGAGAGAAGGGTTTCGTTTTCAGTTCCCGAGTAGCGGATGGAGTTGATGGCTTGAAGGAACATCTCAGGGTCCTTTGGCAGGTCGCTTGACCCGGCGAGGGCCTTTGCGACCGAGCTGTCACCGGTTGCGAGCAGTCCCTCGGCAGTCCGAATGGCAGCGGTGCGGACGAGGCTGCTGGAGTCGGCGAGAGCAGCGACGATGACATCAGGTGAGACCTTGCCAATTCCTTCAAGCGTCCAGAGGGCGTGGAGGCGGCCGAGTTCGCTTTTGTTTTCGCGGGCGTGTTTCTCGAGAAGAGAAACAACCGACTCGCGGTCCTTTCGGAGGATGATGAGCTTCTGGGCGGTATCGCGCCACCAGCCGTTGGGGTGATCGAGATGCGCTACCAGTTCCGCGGTCGATTCGTCGAGCATGCGTGGCTGTTTGTCGGGGCGAAAGGTGTCGTGAGTGAGACGGTAGATGCGGCCGTTTTGAATGTTTTTATCGATTTCCCATTTGTCGATGACCTTGCGGAGGTAGGAGCCGGGACGTGTCCAGTTGCCTTGCTGGATGATGCCGCGGTGCATGTCGATGATCATCATGGCGCCATCAGGTGAGGTGGTGGCCCAGAGGGGGCGGAAGTTGATGTCGCGGGTTCGGGCGAACTCAGTGCCGGGATAGGCATTGGTGAGGACGGTGCGGCCATTCTCGCGGGTGACTTTGGCGCGGCGGATGAGGCGACCGACAGGCTCGGGAATGATGAGGTCTCCCTTGAGGTCGGCAGGGAGGCGGTCGCCACGGTAGATACCCTGGCCCGCGCAACCGGTGAAGTTATTGAGGCCACCACGCTTGTTGACGCGGCGCGTGCCACCTTGGACATCAGGGACATCGGCGATGGGGAAGACTTCGCGGAAGCCGTCGGCTTCCTGACCGGGGAGATCGAGGGCACCATACGCGATGGGTTGTTGAAAGTAGAAGGCGGGCTTTTCGCCGCCCGCTGCGGAGTAGTAATTGCGACCGGCGTCATCCATGCCGATGCCCCATTGTCCGCCGCCACGGGGCATTTGCTCGACCTCGAGTTTTCCATCGGTATAGCGATAGCGCTTGTTTTCGTAAGTGAGGTAGATCCAGTTATCAACGTTCCAGATGAGGCCGGAGGGTTGGTGCTCCATGTTGCCGCCGCGTTTCCCGCCTTCGTGAATTTTCACCTTCTCGTCAGCGACGCCGTCGCCATCCGAGTCCCGGTAGGTCCAGAGGTCGAGGGTGTTGGTGATTCCCACCATGATACGATCGTCCAGGGGAAGGACCATGCGGGGGAGGAGGAGATTATCGATGAAAACGGAGTGCTTGTCGTAAATACCGTCGCCGGTGGTGTCCTCGTGGCGGGAGATGCGGGACTTGGGGGTTTGCTCACCCTTGGCGTCGGCGTCCTGCATATAAGTGCGCATTTCAACGACGTAGAGGGCGCCATTACCATCCCAGGCCATGGCCACCGGTTCGTGAATATCGGGGTCGCTCAGGACGAGGTCGAGAGCGTAGCCATCTTGAAGCTCGATTGATTTTTGAGAGGCTTCCTTGGAAAGGAAACCTTTTTGGTAAACGGTGTCGCCTGGCTCGGCGAGCAGGGGAGCGGTCAGGAGCAGAGGAAGCAGTCTTTTCATAAAGTCTAGGGAGATATCCTACGGGGAGCATCATGGAAAGGTTTCAAGTGAGAAGCTGGCGCGTTCGCCTATTTTCAGTCAAGCTGGCGGGGTGAACCTTGAAATTTCAACTCCGGCCCTTCTTTTTCCGGCGGTCAGTCTGCTCTTTCTTTCCTACACCAATCGCTTTTTGCACCTGGCGGCCTTGGTGAGGACCCTGCATGGCGAATGGGAGAGAGACCGGATGGAGTCGGCGCGCGTCCAGATCGACAATCTCCGGAAGCGTTTATTCCTGATTCGCTGGATGCAGTTGCTCGGCGCTTTGAGCCTTTTGCTTTGTGTGATTTCAATGATTGCGGTCCTCTCCGGAAGCCAGGTGGTGGCGAATGCCACTTTTTTCGCGGCAGTGGTTTTGATGAGTCTCTCCCTGGCTTCGCTGGTGGTGGAGATTACGATTTCCGGCGGAGCATTACGGATTTTGTTGGGGCAGATGGAGGATACGGGGTGAGGGGAATTAGGGGGATCCCAATGCTTGTGGTATGATGACCCCATGATGGCTGGAAAAGGATCTGACTCCTTGGTGGGGATCCTACTTTGTTCCGCGTTTCCCTGGAAGATAGAGGGCCGTCAAAAAGTGCGGGATAGCTCTGGTTTTTGGTCGAAGGGATGGAGGCTTGCCGGGGGTTCCCAAACTGGGAACTTTTGCCTATGCCACAGCGGGTTTTTAGCTGACGCAACACAGTTGACACAAGGGGTTTGGTTGCTAGAGTGCGCCCCTTTCCGTTTGGGCTGACACGCAATCCTTCCGGAAATTCCGACACAAACTCCTCTAAAGAGACACAGACCAATGGCTACCAAAAAGAAGGCTACCAAAAAGAAGGCTGCTACACAGGCAACCCCAACAACTAAGAACGTCTATTACTTCGGCGCTGGAACATGCGACGGAGACGGCTCCATGAAAGCCCTCCTCGGAGGCAAAGGTGCAAACCTTGCCGAGATGAGCAGCATCGGAATTCCTGTTCCGGCAGGATTCACCATCACCACTGAAGTTTGCACCTTCTACAACGACAACGCGAAGAAGTATCCCAAGTCTCTCGATGCCGAGACCGAAGAGAACATCACCAAGGTTGAAAAAGCCATGGGCAAGAAGTTCGGTGATCTCGAAAACCCGCTTCTCCTTTCTGTCCGTTCCGGTGCCCGTGAGTCGATGCCCGGTATGATGGACACCATCCTCAACCTCGGCATCAACGACGAGGTCGTCGAAGCTCTCGCCAAGAAGACCGGCAATCCCAAGTTCGCTTGGGACTCCTACCGTCGTTTCCTTCAGATGTATGGCAGCGTCGTCATGGAAGTGGAAGCACACGCCGGTGAGCACCATGATCCCTACGAGGTCATTCTCGATAATGCCAAGGCCAAGGCCAAGGTGAAGGACGACTCCGGTCTCAACGAAGCCCAACTCCGCGAAGTTGTTGCTGAGTTCAAAGCGCTCATCAAAGACCGCTCCGGTAAGAATTTCCCTGAAGATCCCCGCGAGCAGCTCAAAGGAGCAGTGAGCGCCGTCTTCAACTCTTGGCAAAATGACCGCGCAACGGTTTATCGTCAGAAGTATGGCATCCCCGCCGCATGGGGAACTGCTGTCAACGTTCAGGCCATGGTCTTCGGTAACACGGGTAAGACCTCCGGAACCGGAGTGGCTTTCACCCGTGATCCCGCCACCGGCGAAAACGTTTTTTACGGTGAGTATCTCATCGATGCCCAGGGTGAGGATGTCGTTGCCGGCGTTCGCACACCCAAGCCGATTGCCAAGATGGCAAAAGACCTTCCCAAGTCTCACAAAGAGCTTCTCAACATCCGCACGAAGCTTGAGAAGCACTTCCGCGATGTCCAGGACGTTGAGTTCACTATCGAAGAAGGCAAACTCTGGATGCTGCAGACCCGTAACGGAAAGCGCACTGGTTTCGCTGCCGTGAACATCGCTCTCGACATGGTGAAAGAGAAGCTCATTAAAAGGGAAGAGGCGATCCTTCGCATTCCTGCTGATGACCTCAGCCACCTCCTCGCTCCCATCTTCGACACCAAAGCTGAGAAGGCTGCCAAGAAGGTTGGCCACGGTCTTCCTGCTGGTCCTGGTGCCGCTTCCGGTAAGATTTACTTCTCCGCTGAAGATTCCGTGAAAGCTGCTGCGAAAGGCGAGCAAGTCATTCTCGTTCGCCAGGCCACCTCTCCCGAGGACCTTCGCGGAATGATCGCGGCTGATGGAATTCTCACCACCGAGGGTGGTGCTTCTTCACACGCTGCACTCGTTGCCCGCCAGATGGGTAAGGTTTGCGTCTGTGGTGCACATGGAATGACGATCGACTACTCCAAAAAGACTCTCTCCGGAAACGGCGTGACTCTAAAGGAAGGCGACGAGCTTTCTTTGAACGGATTCGTTGGAAACGTCTACCAGGGCGGCATTAAGTCTTCTCCTTCCCAGGTCATCCAGGGCCTCATCGAGAACAAGCCTGCTGCCAAGCGCTCCGCGACTTACAAGAAGTTCATGGAACTCATGGAGTGGACCGACAAGCATCGTAAGCTTGGCGTCCGCACCAACTCCGACACCCCCGAGCAGGTCAAACAGGCCATCAAGTTCGGTGCGGAAGGAATCGGTCTGACCCGCGCAGAGCACATGTTCTTCGAGGGCAACCGTATCGATGCCGTCCGTGAGATGATCCTCGCTGACGACGACGAAGGTCGCGCCAAGGCTCTCAAGAAAATCAAAGTGTTCATGAAGAAGGACTTCAAAGGCATCTTCTTAGCACTCGACGGTCGCCCCGCGACCATCCGTCTCCTCGATCCACCTCTTCACGAGTTCATCGGCACCATGGATGCCGCTCAGAAGAAGGATCTCTCCAAGAAGATCGGCATGAGCGCCGCCGCGATCACCAAGCGCATTCACTCTCTTCACGAAGAGAACCCCATGCTGGGTCACCGTGGTTGCCGTCTCGGTATCAGTTACCCGGCTGTCACCGCAATGCAGGTCGAGGCCATCCTCGAAGCTGCTGCGGAAGTGCAGGCCAAGGGCACCAAGGTTCTCCCTGAGATCATGGTCCCACTCGTCGCCTACGCTCGTGAGCTTGAACTCCAGAAGCAGGTCATCGACGATACCGCCGCAGAGGTTCGTAAGAAACTCGGTCTTAAAAAGAACGAGCTGAAATACACCGTCGGAACCATGATGGAGATCCCCCGCGCCTGCCTCACTGCTGACAAAGTGGCTGAGCACGCTGAGTTCTTTTCCTTCGGAACCAACGACCTCACCCAGACCGGCCTCGGTCTTTCCCGTGATGATTCCTCGAGCTTCCTCCCAACCTACCAGGATGCGGAAGTTCTCAACAACAACCCGTTCTCCGCTCTCGACCAGGAGGGTGTCGGCCAGCTTGTTGAAATGGGTGTCAAAGGTGGTCGCGAGACCAAGAAGAAACTCAAGATCGGTATCTGCGGCGAGCACGGCGGAGATCCTGATTCGGTGAAGTTCTTCCACCGCACCGGACTCAACTACGTGTCCTGTTCACCCTTCCGTATTCCCGTCGCACGTCTTGCCGCTGCGCAAGCCGCTCTCGAGGAAAAGGGCATGGCCCGCGGTGAAGTGAGCTA
>CAJXVQ010000138.1 GCA_913060685.1 uncultured Verrucomicrobiales bacterium | reverse complement strand
ACGAGATCAGCCTCGGTCTCGTGGGCTCGGAGATGTGTATAAGAGACAGTCTCTACCGAGGTGATTTTTTTATCGTCAAATTGAGTGGTCTCACTCAGGAAATCTTGCGCCGAAGCGACCTTCACCATAACCGGGCTGGCAAATAAAAGACTACCAAGGGTGAATGCCCTGAAGGATTGTTTCGGAGTGGCAAATGATCGCATAAAGTAAGACAATTCGTGTTAGTCCCGATTACGCCGATCACACCGTCTCCCGTCAAGGTCAATGACCCGCCAATCTCCTGACTTTGGTCAACACCATCCAAAAAAAGAAATCCCGTTTCCATCCCTTGACCTCCCCGCACTTCCTCCCTAGCTTCTCGCCCCTTGCGAAAAGCACAAGTTTAAGCCGTCATGAACATCCGCCTGGAGAAAAAAGAAAAATGCCTCGCCACCCTGAGCATTGAGGTCCCCGCTGAAAAAGTCGCCGAAGAGCGCAACAAGGTTATTAAAGCCTTTGTAACTCAGGCCCGCATCCCCGGCTTCCGCCCGGGTAAGGCGCCCAAGGCGGTCATTGAAAAAGCCCATGGAGCTGACATCACCCAAGAGGTGGAGTCCCGCCTCATCCAAAACAGCTTCCAGGAAGCTCTGAAGGAAAATGAAGATCTCAAAGTCCTCAACGTCAAAAACCCCGAAAACGTCACCCATCAGGCTGACGGTTCCTTCACTTTTGAGGCTGATGTCATCACCGCCCCTGAGTTTACTCTTCCTGACTACAAAGGCCTCGAGATCGACGTCCCGAAGGCTGAAGTCACTGACGAGGTCATCGACGAGAATCTCGAACAACTCCGCCAGCGCTTCGCCGACTACGAGGACATCGAGGGCCGCGCCGCCGAGCAAGGCGATCTCGCCGTCATCGACTACACCGCCACTATCGATGGCAAGCCCCTCGACGAAGTCGGCGGTGAGCAGGCCAAGCCCCTTGCTTCCAACGAAGGTTACTGGATCCGCATCGAAGAAGAAGCCTTCTTCCCCGGCTTCACCGACGCCCTCGTCGGAACCAAAGCGAATGACGAAAAGGAAATCACGATCACTCTTCCCGATGACTTCCCCATCGAAACCATCCGCAGCATGGAGGCCGTCTTCGCCGTCACCGTCACCGGCCTGAAAACCGAAAAACTTCCGGAACTCGACGACGACTTCGCGAATCAAATCGAAGCTGGCAAGTCTCTCGATGACATCAAGACTCTCATCCGCGATGACCTCGACATGCGTCAAAAGCGCCAAATCGAGGAAATCAAGATCAACGGCGTCCTCGCCAAGCTCAATGAGCTCGTCGATTTCGATATCCCCGAGGACTTCCTGCAATCCGAGACCCAGAGCCAGGCCGATGCCATGGTTCGCGAAGGAATCGAAGCTGGCATGAGCGAGGACGAGGTCCAAGAGCGCCAAGCCGGCCTCTTCGACGAAGCCCAAGGCCGCGCCCGCAGCAGTCTTAAGACCAACTTTATCCTCACCGAAATCGCCGAGAAGGAAGAGATGAAAGTTGAAAATAGCGACGTGCTCCAGCGCGTCACTTTGATGGCCAAGCAGGCCAAAAAACCGGTCAAAAGCTTCATGAAGGAGCTCCAGAAAAATGGACAACTCGGGAACATTCGCCAAAACATGCTCTTCAGTAAGGCCATTGACTTTCTGGTCGAGCACGCGACCGTTACGGAGGTTGAACCTGAAACTGAAGAAAAATAATTCATGATCCCCACCTCTCATTCCGGAGACTCCACTCCGCAAAACAACTACTACATCCCCACCGTCATCGAGTCCGATGGCCGGGGCGAACGTGCCTTTGACATCTATTCGCGTCTCCTCAAGGACCGCATTATTTTCATTGGGACCGGCATCGATGATGGCGTCGCAAACTCCGTCATCGCCCAGATGCTCTTCCTCCAGATGCAGGATCCTAAAAAGGACATCCATATCTACATCAACTCACCCGGTGGCTCGGTAACCGCAGGTCTCGCGATCTACGACACCATGCAATTCCTCACCTGTGATGTGAACACCTACTGCATCGGCATTTGCGCCTCCATGGGCTCCGTTCTCCTGACGGCCGGCACCAAGGGCAAACGCTTCGCCCTCCCAAACTCCCACGTCATGATCCACCAGGTCAGCGGTGGAGCACAAGGAACTGCTGCCGACGTCGAGCGTACCGTCGAATTCATGTATTCCCTCAAGCGTCGCCTCAATGACATCCTTGCCCACCACTGCGGCAAGAGCTCTGAGGAACTCGAGACCGCCTCGGACCGCGACAACTACATGTCTGCGGCCGAAGCCGTCGCCTTCGGCTTGGTCGACAAAGTCCTCGAGAACCGCAAGGAACTCCCGGAACCACCGAAAGAAAGCTAGTCAGGCGCTCTCAAAAAACTTGATCAAGCGGCAGTCTCATGACTGCCGCTTTTTTTGCACCCTACCCCTTGGAAGGATGTCGGTATCCCTTCCGGTAAGGCCTCGCCAAACGCCTGTTGGCTTCATCATCGCCCTTGATCCTGGTGGCCTTGGCATCCCACTCCAACGACCGGCCTAATTCTTGCGACATATTTGCCAAAAGGCACGCTGACGTTGACCGATATCCCTCTTCGATATCCGCCACTGGCCTCCCCCGGTCTTCGATTCTCGACAGTAAATCACGCATATGCCCTCGCACCGCAGGAGCCACATGTGTCTCGAGCCCCTCTTCGGTCTTGTCTTCCGGATACTCCTCCAACTCAAAAACCACCTTCCCGCTCAGCTTCTTCCCACCTTTCCTTGGGATAAACTCCCACTTATGAACATCCGCCTTCAAGGTCCCCTTTTCACCATAAAGGAAAAAGGCCCACGGATACTCCGGATCAGGCGGATCTCCCCAACTCCGATGATTCCAGACCACCTCGAGATCATCAAAAGCAAAGGTCGCCGTCTGGGTATCGGGAATATTTGCGATGCTTTTCGTATCGACATAAATCCCGCCACTCGATGAAACCCGATTCACCTCGCCCAGCCCCAACATCCAGCGCACAGCATCCAGCATATGGATGCACATGTCACCCACGATGCCATTCCCGTATTCCTTAAAAGCTCTCCAACCGCGTGGATGGGCCACGGTATTGTAGTCCCGCATCGGAGCCGGTCCCGTCCAGAGATTCCAGTCCAGGTGATCCGGCACCGGAGCCAGAGCCTCCTTCAAAGTCTTCCGGGATCTCATGTGATAGTAGCAACACACCTCGGCATGCCCTACTTTCCCAAGCAAGCCCGCATCCACCACCTGCTCTTTCGCATCCATCAGATGAGGAGTCGAGCGCCGCTGGGTTCCCACTTGCACCACACTCCCCTTTTTGCGCGCAGCATCCAGAATCGCTTTGCCCTCCGCGATATCCACTGAGACCGGCTTCTGCAAATAAAGATCCGCACCCGCCTCGATCGCGGCCATGGCCGGAAGCGCGTGCCAATGATCCGGCGTGTCAATCAGGACGATGTCAGGCTTTTGCTGATCCAACAGCTCTTGATAGTGTTTAAACGTCGGCGGCTTTTTCCCCGAGAGCTGCCTCGTCGCCACCAAATCCGCCGCTCCCGCCAGCATTCTCGAATCAACATCGCACAAACCCACTACATCGACCGGGGCCACCTGCACCAATCTCAAAAGATCGATTTTTCCATACCAACCCGACCCGATCAACGCGACTCGTTTCCTGGCGTCACCAAACTCGCCATACTTCGCACCGGGTGACCGGGAGGTCATTAAAAATGGAGCTGCCGCGAGGGCAGTCGAGCCGCTGACAAAGGAACGTCGATTCATGACCCGGGACAATGACGAATTCGGAAGGGCTTGTCCAATACTTCACTCGACCCCCCTGCTTTTTCAGAGATACTCAATCCACATGAATTGGAAAAGAATCGCATTTGGCAAATGGTCCTGGAAGCGCCCCTTCTACACCCTCGCCTCGGTCTATGTGGTTCTCGCCATTTTCATCTGGGTTATGGCCGATGGGATGATTTTTCAGCCTCCCGGAACCGCATACCCGGAAAACCGGACTGGCTTCACAAGCCTTGGTGAGGGAGAAAACGAAGTCGCTATTTTCTACCTCCCCGCCGGCCCCGGAATGCCCACCTTACTCTGGTCTCACGGGAACGCCCAGAACCTCGCCTCGGTCAAACCAGCCCTCGAATCATTTCACATTCGAGGCTTCGGAGTCATCTCATACGATTACCCCGGCTATGGCGAAAGCAGCGGCAAACCAAACGAAGAAGGCTGCTACCAAAACATCAATAAAACCTATCAATACCTGACCCAAGAAGCCGGTGTCGCCCCTAACGACATCATCCTCGTGGGTCATTCTGTCGGCTCCGGCCCCACCTGCTGGCTCGCGGCCAGGGAAAAGCATCGCGCCACCGTTTTGATCTCCCCCTTTCTCAGTGCTTTTCGCTCCGCCACCTGGATTCCCCTGTTCCCGGGCGACCGCTTCCCGAACTACAAGACGATCAAAAAATTCGGAACTCCTCTCCTCGTCATCCATGGAGAGGAAGACGAAGCCATCCCCTTCTCAAACGGCAAAGCCCTCTTTGAACTCTCGACCGCCGCTGAGAAAACTTTTCTCCCCGTCCCCGATGCCGGCCATAACAATCTCTTCGTCAGGGGGGACTTCGATCTCGCCAGCCTCATCCTTGCGCTAATCAAGAAATAAGGATTTCGCTTCAGTCCCACATGCATCGGTGAGCTTGACGAAAGACTGCGAGTCTTTAGTTTCGCGTGATGAGTAACCAAGAGTGGCGTGTTTTGGACGGAGACGGAAATGAACAGGGTCCCTACTCCTTCGAAGATCTACAGAGCTATTACACCTCCGGAAACATCACGCACGAGACCATGATCTGGACCGAGGGCCTCGCAGAATGGGTCCCCGCCGGACAAGTCGAGGGCCTTCTTCCGGACATCCCACAGATCGTCCCTCTTGCTCCCGCTGCAGCCGTGGCCGTGGCCCCGATGGCACAACCGGTCGTGGCCGGAGGGATCAACGTCAGCCCACAGATTCCGGGAGCAACATTTGCACAAGCGGGCCAAAAACCAAAAAATGGGGCACCCACCTGGATCAGCGCTTTCACCATTCTCAGTGGCGTCGTTGCTCTCGTCCTCTTCTTTTTCCCTTGGGTCTCCCTCTCACAAGACATCAGCATGACGATGGAGAAGAATATTGTGAAAATGGTCACCCAGACTGGAATGCAGTCTATTACCCAGGACGAATCAATAGCCGATGAAATGGTTGCCGTCGCTTCTGAGAAAAGCGGTCTCAGCAAGGAGGAGATAAAGAAACAAATCAAAGAGGCAGAAGAGGCAGAAGAGGCTACTGCGGGGAAGGACGGTGACCCCAAGAAAGAAACAGAGGGTGAAGAAGAAGTTGCAAATGTAGATGGTGATGACACCGACCAAGCATACGCCAAATCGACGCTTAACCTGATGGCCATAATCGCAATTGGCATCGGAGTAATCCTCGCTTTGATCGGACTCCTCAATCAAGGAAAGCCACTCATTCTAATTGCCCAGGTTCTCTTTGTAACCGCGGCCATCCTAATAAGCAGCCAGATGGCCATGCAATTCCCCATCATCGCCAAATATATCGAGAAGCAGGAGGAGGCCAGTAAAGACGCCGCAGAGCAACTTAAGGCGATGGAGGAACTTGCCAAAAACGGCATGTCAATTAGCGAGGCTGGAATCAAAGCAGCGTCCGACGCCGGAGACGAGGAAACGGCAGCCGAACTCAGCAAAGAAGCCAACAAAGCAGAGGTGGAACTCAAAAACACGATTGCCCAGACCAAGCAAAAGCTTAACGATCGCTACAAGACAACGTTCGAGCCCAGCTGCTTCATCACCATCGGACTCCTCGGATGCTCCCTGCTTCTTCTCGTCGTAACCATGGCATCAGGTGATTCATCGACGATCATCATCCCACAGCCTGGTGCCGTGCTACCGCCAGTTGGACAGCCCCAACAGCCCCAACAACCGGGCGGCGGGCTTAAATTTCACTAAGAGCCGAAAGGCCAAAAGGTCTTCAAGAGTCCCTTGATTTTGCCGGCTGCAATCGATGGGCGCTCCTCGTCGAGGATCTGCGCGTATCGGATCAAGCCCAGTGCCGTTGCATATTGGGGATCTTTAAAATAGGCATGCACCCCGCTTACGTCGGGCTGCTCCGGCTTGTAAACCGGCAGGTCGAAAACTTCACAAGCCAACTCGCCAATCCCGCGCATCTGACTGGAACCTCCGGTCAAAAAGACCCCTGTCCCAATCTTCTCGAGAGCACCTTCGGGCAAACCTTCAATTACCAGATCAAAGGCCTCTTCGAGTCGCCCCCGGATGACATCATTCAAAATCTGTCGATTGATCTCAATCGGCGGAAAACCCTTCTCGTCTTCCACCTTCACGATCCCCACCGAACTCGCCGGATCCGCCGAAGCATTCCCCTCGGCAATCTTCACCTTCTCGGCCTTTGAAAAAGGAACATGCGTGACCAAGTGAATATCATTGGAAACGTGATTCCCTCCCACCGGCACACACCCCGAGGCTGCAATCGCGCCGTCAATATAGAGAACGTAATCCGTTGTTTCTCCCCCGATATCGATCACCAAGGCTCCGTCTTCCTTGCGCTCTCGATTCAGACAAATCTGAGCCGAAGCAATCGGAGCAAAAACGACATCATCAACATCCAGCGGAATCTCACGGACACACTTGATGCTGTTTTGGATCCGGGTCCGGACCCCGTGAACAATGTGATAGTCCGCATCGAGAGTCCGCCCCAGCAGGCCATAAGGGACAGTCGAGTGAGCTTGACCATCCAGCGTGAAATGCCCCGCCAAATGGTGCAAATAGACATGGTCGCTCGGAATCGCGATGTCCCGGGCGATCTCCTTCACCTCCTCAAGATGATGCCGGTCCACTTCCTGCTCATCCTCGGGCAGTCGAAACGTCCCGGTATTATTCACTCCCTTGATATGAGATCCCGTGACCGAGAGGAAGACACTCTTGATCACGACATCACTCACGTCCTCCGCCTCCAGCAGAGCTGATTTTACGCACGCTCGAACCTGCTTGTAGTCGGTAATTTCGCCCTTCCGCACTCCGGCCGAACGCGTCTCCCCCATTCCGAGAATCTTTGCCGATTCATCAGGCTTGATCTCCGCCACAACCATGACGGTTTTGGTGGAGCCAATCTCGAGACCGACGTGAATCTTGGAACGTGCCATTTGCTTAAAATAGAAAGTGTGACTTCAACGATAGTGAACCGGAATGAAGCGACGGGGAATGAGGTTTACTTTAGCGAGATCTTTCGCCTGACGGCGGGCATGTAAATTGAGCTTGATGAGATTCTCAATCTGCCTTTCCTGATCGTAATAAGAGAGGGTCGCGAGAACACCACCAAGAGTCTTCATTTCGAGCATGATTTCATCTTGCACCACCACCCAAGCCGGGCGATCAACTCCATCCAACCTGTCGTTGGCAAGCTTCACCAGATCAAAGGCAAATCTCAAGCCTTCATGTTCGATTGCCTCTCCGGGTAAAATATCGTTCGCCTCTGCTGTCTGCACCATGATCACCGGTAACTCCAATCCGGCTTCCCAAAGCTCGCCGGAATCACATTGAAAGGTCACCCCTTCTTCGTCCACCATGAGACCGGAGGATCGATCCCGCTCCTTAATTCCGAGCGAGCGGCACGCCACCCACGCAAGCGGTCGGCGCTCATCGACCTCGATTTTCAAAATCCCGGGAAGCCGACGGCTCACCTTGGCACTCCTGATCTCCGGAAGAGCCTCAATTGATTCCTTCAGCTCATCGGTATCGATCGCAAAAATCGTCTTCTCCAAATCAATCCCCGTCTTTGCCACAAATCGCTCATGGGTCAGAAACTTCGTCCCCTCACCATCAGGATTAAAAATCTCCACCTTGCTCACCACGAACTCGTCATTCTCGACAAAGAGCTTCTGCCATCCGTATCCCAGACCGATCCCCACCCCAACCATCACCAAAATTGCAATCCCCAGCTTCACAAAGCGGGCGGCAAACTTCACCATGTCAAAAAAGACAATCCGGGGAGAGCTCACCTTCAGGTGGAGCATCCGCTCGCGCGATTTGCGAGTTCTGGCTGATGTGCGACGGGATAACATGTCATGAAAGTATTTTAAGGCCGGGCGGCCAACGATAACTCGGCAATCTTCACGCAAAGATCCGCAAATGAATAACCTGCTTCAGCCGCTCCCATCGGGAGGAGGCTGGTTTCGGTCATTCCCGGAATGGTATTGGCTTCTAAAACGTAAGGACTTCCTAAGGAATTCAACAACACATCGACTCTCGAGTAAACCTCAATTCCCAAAGCATCGTAGGCTTTTTTCGCAGCAGCCTGCACCACCACCGTCTCCTCCGCCGTCAAATCAGCCGGACAGGTATACTGACTCCCCACCTCTTTTCCGCTCAACCACGGGTATTTCGTCTCCATATCATACCAATCGCCCTCCGGCGGCGCGATTTCCACCACTGGGAAAACCTCCCCATCCAAAACTCCCACTGTGAGCTCCCGCCCCTCCACAAACTCCTCAACCAGCAGATCTTTACTAAATTCCGCCGCATACTCCACCGCAGCCATCGCGTCCTCCTCCTCTTTCACCACCCGAATCCCCACGCTCGACCCCTCACGAGGCGGCTTCACCACAAAGGGAACCGGCATCTCAGGTAATTTCGACCCTTTCGAGCAATCCAAAAGCTCCGACCCCGGAGTGGGCACCTCATGCGCTACAAAGCACGCTTTACTGTGATTCTTATCAAAAGCCAGCTCGCTGCTCGCCACCCCGGCCCCGGTATACCGAATCCCAAGCCCTTCCAAATACCGCTGCAAGCCGCCATCCTCCCCAAATGTCCCGTGGATCACGTTAAAAGCCAACTTCGTTCCAGCCGGCAATGCGGGCTCAGTATCCGCCACATCAACCCCGACCGCATTGTAACCCTTCTCCCGCAACGCCTTCAAAACTGCCTTACCCGAAGCAATCGAAACCTCCCGCTCAGCTCCCGCTCCACCCATCAACACCGCGATCAGCATTTCTTTGCTCAAATTCATCGTGCCCCAAACATCTCTCCTCAAATCCAAACTTTCAATTTTCAAATCTCACATTTGAATGGCCTCCCCGCATGGCAGATTCAAATCGCACCAAATTTAAGAACAACTTTCTCTACTGGGGGCTGTTCGTTTACGCAATTTGCCTCTTATTCTTTTCTCCTGCAACCGGTGGCATCGACTCCATTCGTATTCCGTCCTTCGCTCTCCTTCTCCTCGCTCTCATTCAAATTATCTTCCCCCGCTTCCGATTCTCGAAAACTGCCAATCTCATCGCCGTGATTCTAATCATCGGAATCGCCATCCTTTTCAGCTCCCCCATAGCCAACTAACCCAATGATCAAAATACTCCTCGGCTTCTTTGCCCTCATCAGCGTCGCCTCCGCCCAAACCCGCCCCAACATCGTCATCGTCATCACCGACGACCAGGGCTACGGGGACCTCGCCTGCCACGGCAATCCCGTCATTAAGACTCCCAACATCGACAAACTCCACTCCGAGTCCACGGTCTTCACCGACTACCACGTCGCCCCCACCTGTTCTCCCACCCGCGCCGCCCTTCTCACCGGCCACTGGACCAATCGCACCGGCGTCTGGCACACCATCCAGGGCCGCTCCATGATCCGTGAAAACGAAGTCACCCTCGGCCAGCATTTCGCCGAAAACTACGCCACCGCGATGTTCGGAAAATGGCACCTCGGCGATAATTATCCCTACCGACCTGAAGACCGTGGCTTCGAGGAAGTCTACCGCCACGGCGGCGGAGGCGTCGGCCAAACCCCCGATCTCTGGAATAACTCTTACTTCGACGGTTCCTACTTCCACAACGGCAAGATCGTCCCGGCCAAAGGCTTCTGCACCGACGTCTTCTTCGAAAAAGCCCACGACTTCATCAAAACCAAGGCCACCGCCGAGGAACCCTTCCTCGCCTACATTTCCCTCAATGCTCCCCACGGCCCGCTTCATTGCCCGCAAAAATACCTGGACCTCTACAAGGACCAAAAGCCAAACATCGCCGCCTTCTTCGGCATGATCACCAACATTGATGACAACGTCGGAGCCACCCGCAAGCTCCTCGCCGACCTCGGTATCGCTGACAACACCCTCTTCATCTTCACCACCGACAATGGTACCGCCAGCGGCGCCAACGTCTTCAATGCCGGTATGAAAGGCAAAAAAGGCTCCGAATACGACGGAGGACACCGCGTTCCCATGTTCATTCACTGGCCTGCCGCCGGACTCAATCAACATCGGGAAATCGACACCCTCTGTCACGCCGTCGATGTTGTCCCCACCTTGCTCAAAGTCTGCAACGTCCCTAACTCAGCCCAAGTCAAATTCGATGGTCTCTCGCTCAAGGACCTCATCGATCCCAAGACAGATGTCCAATGGCCCGACCGCTACCTCGTCACCGACTCCCAGCGCGTCGTCGACCCTGTCAAGTGGCGCAAGTCCTCCGTCATGTCGCAGCAATACCGCCTCATTAATGGCAAGGAACTCTACGACATCAAAGCCGATCCCGGTCAGACCAAAAACATCGCTAAAAACAAGCCAAACCGCGTCGCCAAAATGCGCGCCTTCTACGACGCCTGGTGGGCCGAACTCGAACCCACCTTTGCCGAAACCACCGAGATCCACCTCGGTCACCCCGAGCACCCCATCGTCACCATGACCGCACATGATTGGCTCAACGTCTTTCCTCCATGGAATCAAGGATCCATCCGCACGACCAAAGGCACACTCGAAAAGAAATTTGGCGGGCACTGGGCCATCAAAGTCCTCGAAGAAGGCACCTATAAAATCTCCCTCCGCCGCTACCCGGCAGAAGCCAACCTTCCCATCAACGCCGCCGCCCCAGCTGGTAAAAACGTCCCCGGAGCCAGCAAAGCCTTCCGCACCAACCCCGGTGTTACAATTAAAGCCACCACCGCCGCTCTCCTCCTAAACGGCAAGGAAATCGCAACCAAACCCGTCGGCAAAAAAGACACCGCCATCACCTTCACCACCAAACTCACCAAAGGCTCACACGCCCTCGCCCCGATCTTCCGATCGGCCAAAGGCGAAACCGGAGCCTTTTACTGCATCGTCGAAAAACAACCGTAGCCGAAAACTCCAACCCAAGTAAAAAACCTCTGCGTCTCCGCGACTCTGCGTGAGCCGGCCCCTCAACCAAGCATTCAATATTCACCATTGGATGTTCAGCGTTCGACGTTCAACTTCTCTCCCCATGCTCGCCTTCTCAACCTGCTGGAATAATTCACGCCACACCGATGGCGAGGAAATGATCGACGAAATCCTCGAACTCGGGTTCGACACCCTCGAGCTCTCCCATGGCATGACCGTCGCCAAGCTCCCCGGCATCCAGCGCGCCTTTGCTGCCAAAAAGTTCAAATGCGTCGGCGTCCATAACTACTTCCCATCGCCCACCGAGGTCATGATCGACGCCCCGGACGCCTACGAATTTTCATCGGACGACAGCTTCGAGCGAAGCAAAGCCTTCCGGGAAACCCTCAAGACGCTCAAGATCGCAAAGGAGTTTAATGCCTCCTATGTCGTCCTTCACATGGGATCCGTCACCCCCATGCCCCATAAAAAATGGACCGGAGCCCTCACCAATAAACTCGCCGCCGGAGAACAACTCACCGACTCCTACGCCGACGACAAACTCGCCTGCGTCAAACGGCGCGAAAAATACGGCCCCAAATACTACCAACGCGCCATCAACACCCTCGAACGCCTCGTTGAGCCAGCCAAGGAAGCCGGCGTCGTCCTCGCCGTCGAGTCCCGCTCAAAATACGAAGACGTCCCCGATGAAGCTGAAATGATTACTCTTCAGGAACACTTCGCCGACTGCCCTCAAATCGGCTATTGGCATGACTTCGGCCACGTCGGCCTCAAGCACAACCTTGGCCTCCTCGATCACGACGAATGGCTCGGCAAAATGGCACCCTACCTCATCGGAGCCCACCTCCACGACGTCCAATGGCCCAAGCGCGACCACCGCGTCCCCTTCACCGGCAGCCTCCCCTACGATGACCTCCTCAAGCATTTCAAACCCGAAATGCCCTTCACCTGGGAACTCTCACCCACTCGAAAAACCGAGCAAATCCTCCCCGCCGCCCAACTTTGGCGCCAGAAATTCCCCGACACCCAGAAACTCCCATCGGGCACATAAGCGACAGAGCCCAAGCCCCTCAGCCACGCTTTCAAACTTCAACCTGAACACTTCAAACCTAAAAAAAATGAAACACGAAACACTCTGCCTCCACGGTGGCCACCAGCCCGATTCCGAGACTCACTCACGCGCAGTCCCTATTTATAAATCGACCGCTTTCACCTTCAAGGATACCGAGCACGCCGCCAACCTTTTCGCCCTCAAAGAACTCGGGAACATCTACAGCCGGATCACGAACCCCACCACCGATGTGCTCGAAAAGCGCATCTGCCTCCTCGAAGGAGCTCACGAACTCGCCGGCCTCGCCCATGCCTCAGGCACCGCCGCCATCTTCAACTCCATCATCAACCTCGCCCAGGCCGGCGACAACATCGTCTCCGCCCGTAACCTCTACGGCGGATCCTACACCCAGTTCAAAGACATCCTCCCGGCCCTCGGCATCGAGGTCCGCTTTGTCGATTCCCAGGACCCCCAGCAATTCGCCAACGCCATCGACGACAAAACCCGAGCCCTCTTCTGCGAGACCGTCTCCAACCCCGCTCTCGAAGTCACCGACCTCGATGCCGTCGCCGACATTGCCAAAGTACACGGCATCCCCCTTATCGTTGACTCCACCTGCTCCACCCCTTACCTCACCCGCCCCCTCGACCACGGAGCCGACATCGTCGTCCACTCCCTCACCAAATGGCTCGGCGGCCACGGCACCGGCATCGGCGGCATCGTCATCGACTCCGGCCGCTTCAACTGGGCCGGCGGCAAGCACCCCCTCTTCGACAATCCCGACAACTCCTACCACGGCCTCCGCTGGGGACACGACCTCCCCGACATGCTCGCCCCCCTCGCCTACATTCTTCGCATGCGCACCGGCCCGCTTCGCAACCTCGGAGCCTGCATCGCACCCGACAATTCCTGGCAATTCCTGCAAGGCATCGAAACCCTCCCACTCCGCATGGAGCGCCATTGCGAGAACTCCCTCGCGGTCGCCAAGCACCTCAAAGATCACCCACAAGTCTGTCTCTTATACACATCTGACGCTGCCGACGATCTACTCTGTGTAGAT
>CAJXVQ010000137.1 GCA_913060685.1 uncultured Verrucomicrobiales bacterium | reverse complement strand
TCTACACAGAGTAGATCGTCGGCAGCGTCAGATGTGTATAAGAGACAGCCCCAATATTGTGCAGATCTTCTCTTCCGGAGAACGAGAAAATTATGCCTTCTACACGATGGAGTATGTCGATGGCGAGGATCTGGCCCGGCGACTTCAAAGAGACCCCAGACCGGGGCTGGAGGAGTCTGCCAAAATCATCCGGCAGTTATGCAGTGCCCTGGAATATTCCCATGGGAAGGGGGTGATTCATCGGGATATCAAGCCGGCGAATTTGCTCATCGATCAAGAGGGGAACCTCAAGATTGCGGACTTTGGTTTGGCGAAACTTCATCTCCCGGGCGATACCGAGATGGGCCTGACGCTGACCCGGGCCGTCATGGGGACAATGCACTATATGGCTCCGGAGGTGAGCACCGGACAGGGTCAGGTTGATCAACGCGCTGATCTTTACGCCGTAGGAATGGTTCTCTATGAATTACTGACCGGTCGGGTCGCTGTTGGTCGTTTCGAGGCGCCGTCCACCCATGCCAAGGATTTGAACAGGCGGGTGGATGAGGTGGTGGCGAGGGCCTTGAGTTCCAATCCGAACGCGCGCTTCCAGAATGCTGATGAGCTGGAGAGTGCTTTCTCGCGAGCTCTTCAGTTTAAAGATCGCAGGGTTGCGATCTTGGCAGTCCTTTTGTTTATATTTGGACTCGCTGCTTTTTTACTGAACAGAAAAGAGCGGATTCTGGAACCTCCCTTTCCGCTTCATGGGACAGTCTTAGTGAGAGAGGCTGGCAGTGGTAATCATCCTGAGGACGTTGAAGTAAGTCTGTCACTGTCGTCGTCGAGCGGGTTTCAGATCAACCACGAGATGACAAACCGAGGTGATTATTGGCTCGAAAATTCGGACCCCGAAATCCACGAAAAAGGAACTCTTATCACAAGTGTGGCCCAGATCAGGCGGGTCGATTCGCTCGGTGATTTTCTCTGGATGCCCTTTGGGACATCTTCTTACACCATCTCGGGTTCACCTCCTCAATTTGTGATCGATAGTCACCGGGTGGGTTCGGAGGAGGAACTCAATATTAACACTGCATTCGGTTACTTTTCTTATGCGCAATTTTATGCGGCAGAAATTTCCAAGCCTTCTTCGAGGGGCGGGTTGACGATGAACCGAGGGAATCGCAGCCTTAAAGTTGGGAAGCATATTCAGTCTGATCACCCTGCCGTCACCGAGCTTAATTTGACCTCTCTGGGAGCGACCTCGCGGACTGGGATTCTTCTCGCGAATATCGCGGCGAATACTGATCTCTTTGCCAGAGTGACACCGAAAGAGGATGGAACATTCGTAATTTTTAGTCAGGACAATGATGCTCCCGGGTATCCCGATCGGAGCTCTCAAATGAACTTTGTCTATCTCTCGATCAAGCAAGTGGGAGAAGGTGGGATCACTGCTTTAGGACGAGTCGCTGGTGATGGGTCACGCCTCCTAGCCGCGGGAGAATTTACGCTTACTCTTGTGAAGCCTGGTCGTTGGCTTCTTAAAATTCCGAAAAGATCGCCGGAGACAGGGACCCTTCTCGTAACCCCTTTGGGCGATTTAGAGGCCAATCACTTTTTGGTCTATGAATGGAATTCCGAGAAAGAGGCCTATCTCATCGAAGCCCGTTCGATTCCGGAGGCAGCCCTCATTGACAAGGCTTCTGCGACGGCCCCAATTTTTAATTTTGTCTTCCTCAGCAGGCTCTCGGAGGAAAAATAGCAATTTCTCGGTAACAGTTCGGAACGGTTTCCTTAGTTAGGAGTAGCAAGCCCACTCCTTCTTGATGAAATCGCTCTTTCTACCGCTTCTCGCCGCTTTTGGCCTACTTCTTGTCTTTGTCTTTAAACGAGAGCAGGCGATTTCTCCTCCCTCATCGCCGACTCTCTCTGACCCGATTCGGAGTGCTGTTCAATCTCCCGTCGAATTGATTCTTGTTACCCGGCCGCAGACTTCCCCGGATACCAAGCAGCTCCTCTCTACTCTTCTTAAGAGCTACCTTCCTTACGGACCCAAAGGCACCCGCTTCAAAACCCAAAGAGCTCTCGATCAACTCTGGGTCGATGCCCCTCCTCTCGATCTTATCATACTCGAAGCACTCGATACCAATGCTCCGATGGAATACCGTATTCACTTTGCCAATCGACTTTCCAAGATCGGCAAAAAATTCTCACGTGAGGAAAGGGAACTTCTTTCCCTAAAATTGAATCAGGTTCTCACTTCCGGCCAGCACAGCATCGCCAGCAAGGCGGTCCTCACGGGGCCTCTTTTAGCCCTTCATGACAGCTCGGAAAACCTGCGCGCCGTCGCTGATCTGATTTCTGATTCACCAGACGACCTGACCTCGGCGGCCCTTATCTCCGCTCTTACCTTGAGCAAATCACCGATTAGCCACGAGGTGGTTGCGGATTTCATCACGGCCCGGGCTGGAGACCCCGACTCTCACGCAGTCGCTTTGCGCATCGCTCTGCCGCCCCTCATTCGCGAATCCGGACCATCGCTGGTTCCCTCACTCGAAAAAATCATCATCCACACTGGCGATGCGGAATTCCTCCGCTTCACGACTGGCCAGCTCCTGTCCCAACCACCCTCTGCCGAATTCCTTTCTCTGATCTCCCTTGCCCTTGATCAAGCCGGACAATTCACACCAGAGGAAGCAGACAAAATTAGGGGCCTCGTCTCTGGCGGTCTCATCCGCTGGTCTCAGCAATCCGATCCTCTTTCGAAGGTAAGCTTAAACTCGCTCAACCAGATCCAAGTCAAACTCTCTCGCTAAAATGAAACTTCCTAATTTTATAGCTCTCAGCCTATTAGCCACTTCTCCACTCCTCATGGCAGACGGAGATCTCGATGCCTATGGCGTGACCGTCAATGACAGCAATCCTGACCCCGGAGATACGGTGACTGTTCGCTGGACGGCGATCAATCGCAGTGACGGCTTTTGGGACAGCATTGGCACCTCTCAGCAAGGTGTCATGTTTTCCACCAATAGCACGATTGCCCGGGGTGATACCTTGCTCGAAAAAGAGTTCCTTGGACCTCTGCTTCCTAGACAAACGAGCCGTGAAACACGTGTCATTAGAATTCCAGAATCGGCTGTTCCCGGAAGAGACTACTGGATTGGGATCTACGCCGACTATGACCTCGATCGCGATGAAGACGATGAAGGCAATAACAATAGCGGCGGAGTCAAAATCACAATCCGCCAGCCAGACCTCTATGCCACCGATCTCGGTATAAATGATCGCAACCCTGATCCCGGTGATTTCGTCACCGTGAGTTGGAGGGCCTGGAGCCGCAATGATATCCCGGTGGAGGCGACCCAACAGGCCGTGGTCCTATCCGATGACAGCAATATTGGCAGCGGATTCACTTTCCTGGAACGCGAACCCCTAGGTCGCCTTGGTGACGAATACTTTGAATCGACCGCTGAACTCCGGACCATCACGATTCCTAAATCCCTCATCCCCGGAAAGACTTACTACCTCGGAGTGATCATGGATTATGACAAGGACGTCAGCGAAACGAATGAATCTAATAACGATTCTGTTGCAGGTTCCTTTACAGTTCGCGGTCCTGATCTTCTCGCAGAGGATCTCACCGGCTCCACCTCGCTCTTTGGAAACGAATCGACCTCGATCACCACTTGGCCCGGAGACTCGCTCAATTTGGAATGGGTCGCTCGTAACTCTGGCGACGGTGCCTCAGCCCTCATCAATTTATCACAGCAAGCCGTGCGTTGGTCGAATGACGCCAACGTGACTCGCTCTGATTCCATACTCGAAAAAGAGCCCCTTGGTATCCTGATCGCTGGGGACGACTCACCCGAAGCACGCACGGTGAAGATCCCGTCCAACGTTCAGGTTGGCAGCGACTACTACGTCGCCATCGAAGCAGATACCGATCAGGAGTTCACCGAATACAGTGAGAATAACAACTTTAGTAACACCATCAAAGTCACCATTGAGGCTCCAGTATCTTCCAGCTCGTTTGACATCATGGACTACAACTACCTCCCCTATCTCGATGGCGAGGGCTTTGAAGCGGATGATCCTCGCATGCGCGATAACACGGGGGATGGAAAACCCGACCCGGGAGTCACGATGAATTCTTCCCGCTGTTTTAGTCCTGGAGATGAAGCTTATGTGAACTTGGACATCGCTCTCGATTCTGACTACACGAACCTCTTCAATGCTAAGGAAGACGTTGAAATTTCTGCTTGGTATAACACTTCAAAAACTGCCACCGGGTGGACCGAGATTGGTGATATGACCCGCGCGGTGGGAAGTGGTGGGGAGTCGTTCAACTTGTCTTGGAATCTTCCTCATGCGGTCGGAAATTACTACGTCTTTGTGAGAGCCAAGATTCGAATGGATGGGAACTGGTATACGTTTGAGGAGAAGTGGATCGACGAAGATAATCCCGTCATGGTTCGCGATTCTCTTCCTGTCATTCTCGTTCACGGATGGTCGGATACCGGTGGGGAAACCTTCTCCGATCTGGAGATGATGATTGAGACTCTTTGGGAACGTCCTGTTCGCGCTTTTGGATATGAAACTGCCCAACTCGTGACGCCCGGGAGCGGCAATGCTCCGCGGGTGGACCAAGGTTACACTGATATCTCTGGAGAATATAAGCCTTCTCTAGCCGATCAACTTGAGGAGTTTCTTGATAGCCCCGAGGGGGATGGTTCGGAGATTGATCGATGCGACATCGTCGCCCACAGCATGGGCGGATTGGTTTCGCGAAACTACATTCTGCAGGAAGACAAGGTTCGCCGCTTCGTCACTCTTGGAACTCCGAATTATGGAGGGCTCTTTGCCGACACCTTCTTTGGAGACATTGCTCTCAATAACCAAGCTGAGGATCTTGAGACCGGTTCGCCAGTGACTTGGAAGCTTCACCGTGAATGGAAAAATCGTCTCGAGACCTTGCCTCAGTTTCTCGCCATCGTGGGGACTGACGATGCGGCTCTTGGGAAATACAATCAATCCGACATCCTCGTTACCTGCAGTAGTGCCAGCCTAGAAAATCTCGGTTTCCCGGTCTACTATGTTCCCCTCGCCCATACTGATCTCCTTGGGAAGACCGGGATGGCTCAAGTCGATGGCACCAACCACCTGAGTTGGGAGCCCCTTGAAGCTTTCCTCAACACCGAAACCGGTGTTCTTCCCGATTCTCTCCCCGGCCATCGCGGTGGCGTTGATGATATCGGCCACAAGGACCACCCGGATCCTCTCACCAGTGGTGCGCTTTACGTGGTCAATGATCAGCCTATCGTTTCGGTCACGTTGGGACACACTCGAAGATCCTTCCCCATCGAAAATTCGGAGGTTCACGAAGACGGCATCTTTTTCGCCAATATGCTTGCGGCAGACTCCAGTTCCGAGGGTTCCCAACTCTATACCACCGCCGAATCCAGGATCTACCTTGATGAGAATGAGTCGATCACCCGAAGTCTAAAAGTCCTGGCAGGTGAGACCCTCATCTATGCGATCAACGGGAACAACAACGAGGTGACCGAAAGTGACCTTGATGGTGATGGTCTGCCCAATGTCATTGAAGAACTCATCATCGGGGCCAATGAGACCGATGACCTTGAACGCCATTCTGATGTCAGCCCTTTCGGCGACTATGACGGTGATGGTCTTCCGGAACTATTGGAAGTTGCAATGGGAACCAATCCCCTGATCCGCAACTATCGAGCCTTAACGACTGAAATCCGCGATGGCTTCTTTTGTCTTCGCCACCAGGAGAGCCCCTCTGATTATGGACTGTCCATTGTCTGTCAACACGCCTCAAACCTAGCCTCACCAGTCTGGGGAAGTTCGGGACTCACCAGTGAGATCGTAGCGAGCGATGACACCGGTCAGACCCGTGAGTGGAAAATTCCAGTAAGTGGGACTACCCAATTCTTCCGTATCAGCGTCCAAGTTGCAGAGTGAAATTGCCTCTCCGCTGCAAGAGATGTTTGGGAAGGGGAGAAGCGGTATCTTTCTCATGATGGTTGAAACACGAAATCACCGAGAACAAGAACGAGAGGGTGTCATGGTCTGACTGATTGTATTTCTGATCTTCATGAGCAAATAATTTTACATCCGTCATTGATCTACCTTCGGTTTTTCAAGTGTGAATACTTCGCAATTGAAGTCTCTAAAAATGCACGGGACTTTCGCCCCGTGCTCTTGTTGTTGTGCGGTGCTAAAAATTTACCACTTTTTATACGGAAGGAACTTTCCGTTCATGGTGACGACGACGCGGTCGCCTTTGGGGTCTTCTTCCTTGTCGACATCGAGGGTGAAGTCGATGGCGCTCATGATGCCGTCTCCAAACTTCTCGTGGATGACTTCCTTGAGGGCGCCGCCGTAGACGTAGGCAATTTCGAAGAAGCGATAGATGAGGGGATCTTTTGCAACGAGGTCGGTTGCGGTGGCCTTCATGGGAAAGGCGGTGAGAGCGGTGGTGACTTCGGGACCCAGTTCGAGGAAGTCAGTGAGCTTTTTGGCATCGTCTGGAACGAGGCTGTTTTCTCCGAGGATGACGGAGGTGGTGAAGACATCGGAGAGTCCAACAGCGGCGGCGATTTCTCCCCAGCTGGTTCCTTTGGCAGCTTTGGCGGCCATGATGGCTTCGGTCATTTCTAATTTGGTCATAAGTATATTGGGTTAGATTGCTTTGAGGTCGGAAAATTTCCGGGGCGCGGCTTTGCCGGTGACGAGGAACTTGAGGATGTGGTTCCGGAGTTCGTTGTAGAGAGGGTTGTCGATGAGATCGGCACGAACGCGGGGTCGGGGGAGATCGATCTCAACAATCTCGGCGAGCTCGGCAGCGGGTCCGTTGCTCATCATGGCGATGCGATTGGAGAGGAGGATGGCTTCATCGACATCATGTGTGACCATGAAGACGGTGCTGTTGGTGGCTTCCCACATGCGGAGAAGTTCTTCCTGAATGGAGCCCCGGGTGAGAGCATCGATCTGGGCGAAGGGTTCGTCGAGGAGGAGGATTTTGGGCTCGGCGGCGAAGGCGCGGGCGAGTCCGACCCGTTGGCGCATGCCGCCGGAGAGCATGGAGGGTCGGCGGTTGGCCGCGGACTCGAGGTTCATCATGGTGAGGTACTTCATGGTCCATTCCTTGACCTCGGCCTTGGACCAGGATTTGTGGCTTTGGCGGACGGCCATGGCGACGTTCTCGTAGGCGGTGGCCCAGGGCATGAGGGCGAAGTTTTGGAAGACGACCATGCGGTCGAGGCCGGGTGAGGTGGTTTCTTTTCCATCGAGGACAATGCCGCCTTTGGTGGCATTGTCGAAGCCGGCCATGATGTTGAGGAGGGTACTTTTTCCGCAACCGGAGTGCCCGATCATGGAGACGAACTCGCCCTTCTCGATGTTGAAGTTGACGTTCTCGAAGACGACGAATTTGTCGCCCCTTTTGGCTCCGGGTTCGAGGGATGGATAGATCTTGGTGACGTGATCAACTTGTAAATAGGACATGAAATTGGGAGGGGGAATTAAGATTCGGCGTAGGTGAAACGTGAGGCGATTTTGCCGAGGCCCCAGTCGAGGATGAAGCCGACGACACCGACGACGATGATGGCAAAAATGACGCCGGAGATGTCGAGGTTGTTCCACTCGATCCAGCTGAGGTATCCGACTCCGAGTTCGCCAAGGAGCATCTCGGCCGGGACGACGGCGACGAGGGCACTGCCGAAGGAGATGCGGAGGCCGGCGAAAATGGCGGGTGCCGAGGCGGGGAGGACGACCTTCCAAAAGCGCTTGAGCCAGCCCAGCTCGACCATTTGCGAGACGCGGAGGTAGTCGGGTTTGATATTGGAAACACCGAAGGCGGTGTTGGCCATGGTGGGCCAGAGGGAGGCCATGAAGACCACTAGGACTGAGGTCATGAAGGGGTCTTTCACGGTGTAGAGAAGAAGGGGCATCCAGGCGAGCGGCGAGACCGGTTTGAGCAGCTGGATGAAGGGGTTGAGGGCGGTGAAGAGGGTCTTGGACATGCCAATGAGCATGCCCATGACGATGGCGACGACACTGGCGAGGAGGAATCCGGTGAGGAAACGCTCCAAGGTGTATTTGACGAGGAGGCCGATGCCGTGATCGTTGGTTCCGCGCTCTGTGAAGGGGTCCTTGAGTTCCTCTCGCGCGGTTTCGTAAACCTTGCCGGGGCCCGGAACGGTTTGGAGTTTGTCGGGGTTGTTGATGTAGTTGTCATTCTCGTCGAGAATGATGTCACCGTTCATTTCCAGCATCATGAGCGCCATCTCATCCTTCCCCTCGGGATCGAATTCCGGGACCTGGGTGAGGCTTGACCAAACGAGGAGGAAGACTCCGAGGATGATCAGGCTGAGAAGGTAGGGGGCGTATTTGCTCCCTTTTGAGATGAAGTTCATGTGTGTTGGTGCGGAGCGATGTTACTTGGCGCGGGTGATCGCGAAGCTCTTGGCGTAGCCAAGAGGATCGTCCGGAGTGAACTTCTTGCCCATGACGGAGAAGGAGTCCAAAGCGGTTTTTTTGGGCTTGTAGCCGAGTTCCTTGATCATGTCTTCGCACTCGCCTTCGAGGTAGACCTTCTTGGCGACGGCATCGAAGTCGATGTCTCCCTTGATCTGACCCCAGCGAACCATTTGTGACATGATCCACTTGGCCATGGAGTTCCAGGGCATGGGGTCAAAGTCGATACGCTCCGGGTCTTTCTTGATGTTTCCGAGGCCGTCGAGATAGGTGCCGGTGAGGACCTGCTTGATGACGGTGACGGGTTGGTTGAGGTAGTTTTTCGGGGCGATGGCCTTGGCAATCTCCGTGCGGTTTGCCGCTTTGGAAGAGTAGTAGGTGGCATCGACGATGGACTTGAAGAGCGCCTTGTAGGTGTTGGGGTTAGTGGTCGCGAACTCCTGAGAGATGGCGAAAGCACAACATGGGTGACCTTCCCAAAGCTCCTTGGTGAGCTTGAAGAGGAAGCCGCACTTTTCGTAGACGGCGCGCTGGTTGAAGGGGTCGGGGGCGAGGTAGCCATCGACGTTTCCAGCCTTGAGGTTGGCGACCATCTCGGGTGGAGGGACGACGCGGATTTGCACATCCTTATCGGGATCAATGCCACCTTCCGCGAGGTAGTAGCGGAGGAGGTAGTTGTGCATGGAGTATTCGAAGGGGACGCAGAAGCGGAAGCCCTTCATGTCCTGAGGGCCCTTTACGCTCTTGTGCTTGTTGGCGAGAGTGATGGCCTGTCCGTTGATGTTCTCGATGGCTGGCATGAGGTAAGGAACCTGGGGAGAGCCGGCGCCGAGAGTGATGGAGAGGGGCATGGGGCTGAGCATATGGGCAGCATCGACCTCCTTGTTGATGCCCCAGTCGCGAACCATGGACCAGCCGGAGGCGCGTCGGACCTTGGCATTGAGACCATACTTTTTGTAGAAGCCCAGGGGCTCGGCCATGATGATGGGGGTGGCGCAGGTGATGGGGATGAAGCCGATGGAGAGATCTTTTTTCTCGATGTTGGTGGCGTCATCAGCAGCCCAGGCCTTGAAGCTGTCCTTGGGGAGGACGCTGGCGATGATGGCGGCGGCGGTTCCTTTTCCGACGCGGCTGATGAATTGGCGACGGGCGAGATCATTTGGGAAAACGGCGCGGACGATGGCTTCGTCGATGACGTTGTTGACCATGGCTTCGTGGCTGTCGGCGACAGGTGCGGATTCGCCTTGGCAATTGCAGGGGCCGGAGTGGTTGCAAGGCTTGGCGGTGGCGGCTGCGACGCTTTGGAAGTCGCGCGCAGTGTTAGCGACGAAGTCCTTGGCTGCTTCATCTAGGGGAGCGGCTTGGTGGGTGTGACCCGCGCCGAGAGCGATGCTCGGATCGTAGGGGTCGTTCATGGTGGGATGGTTACTCATGGTTTTCTGTGATGTTGGTGGCTTAGTTTTTGGAGAGGGAGGCGAGGAGATCGTTGTAGATATCTTCACGGAAGCATTTGAGAATCTGGGAGCGCGAGGGCTTGGGAAACTCCGGCTGGATTTTGTGGAGGGCAATTTCATTCATGACCCAGGCCGCCTTTTGAAGAGTGGGGCGGTTGGTATCGTTGCGGTGAAATACGATAGCTTCATCTGCTGAAACCTGATGGTTCATGCCCATTTGAAAGGGACCGACGAGGGCGTTATTCAGGGCCTCGACCGGGACATCGACGTAGCAGGATGTTGCGAGGAGGCGGGAGAGATCCGGGCGATTTTCAGGAGCATCGCAAAATCCAGCGGCGTCCCAAAGAGCCCGCAAGAGCGCGATGTGCCGATCAGGGTCTTCTTCGTGGAAGGCTTCCGTAAGCATGAAAACCTTCTCAGGATGCATGGGGGAGAAGTCGGAACTCAGAGTGGTGCACCATCCGATGTTCTGGAGGAGGCCAAGCGAGCTCCATGGTTCGGCGACGCAGTAGCCATCGAGGTATCCACTTTTCAAACAATCATGCACCTGGGGTGGAGGGATAACGACGATGTTGACATCTTTTTCGGGGATGATTCCGTGTGAAAGAAGCCAATGTCTGATGAGATAATTTTGGGATGAGTATTTGAGAACTCCGGCAAAGGTGAAGCGGCGGGAAGGGTGTTCCCGAATGACCCGGGCGAGGGATTCTCCATCGCGCACCCCCAGGTCCCAAAGTTCATTTGAGAGAGTGATGGCATTGCCATTGTGGGCGGTGACGAATGCGGTGAGACAGGGGCTCACCATACCGGTATAGCCGAAGGAAAGTTCCATCACCATACTCGCGGGGGCCTGCGCGGCGTCGAGTTCACCGTGATAGATTTTCTCGCGAATAGTCGCCCAGCCGGGCTCGCGGGAGAGTTCCACATCGAGCCCGTGTTTCTCGAAATAGCCCATCTCCTTTGCGACAACGAGAGGAGCGCAGTCGGTCATCGGAACGTATCCGATTTTCAGTGGAGCGTTCTTTCGACGATGACGAGTGAGTGGAATCACAAACACCCATTAAGCAGGAATGGCACCATGCGTGATTTCGGGGGACTGAATCAAGGCGACTTAATTTCACTTCTATAGTGAATAATATTCTTCATGAATGGAATAATCACAAATTAATCTCATCATGCTGTATAAAGGGTTCGATGGATGATGCAGTGGACACAAAGAAGCTGAGGATGTTCGTCGCCACGTTCAAGGAAGGGAGCATGCGGAGGGCGAGTGGTACGCTCTTTGTCACGCCTTCCGCGCTGAGTCATGGGATTCGGTCGTTGGAGGAGAGCTTGCAGACCAAGCTCTTCATCAGGAACGGTCCGGTTCTGACTCCGACCCAGTCGGGGCAGCAGTTTTTTAATGAGGCCGAGGATATTCTCGCTCGTCTCGATGACGTGGTTTCGCGGTTTTCCAGCGGAGAAAAGAGCGAAAACACTCAGCTTTACATTGGCACGACCAACACCGGATGCCGGCATCTCTTTCCGGGAATCGTACGGGAGTTTCGAGAGAGTTTTCCCAATGTCGGTCTGAAGCTTGAGATTGGAGACACCGACCATCTTCTCAAAGAGATGAATGAACGTCGGCTCGATATCGTCATTGCGCCGCTGCAGCGGGAGTATCGTGATTTTGTGCAGATCGAGTTGGGCTACGATGAACTCGTTCATATTGTGCACCCGTCCCACCCCTGGGCACGGAGTGGGGCATCCGACCTGATCAGCCTGCGGGATCAAAAGTTGATTGTGCCCTCGGTGCAGTCGCACACTTATGATCTCATTGATTCCTTTTACCGGGAGCTCCGGGTGCCGCTTGATCCCTTTATTGAACTCAACAATGAAGAAGCGATTAAGCAACTGGTCTCGCTGAATATCGGCACGGGTGTGGTTCCCAGGTGGATCACGCGGGAGGAGGTTTCGCGCGGGAGCCTCTTCGCATTTGATCTTGGTGATAGCCCCCTCCGCCGGCGTTGGACCGTGCTGCATCGGAAAAATGTCAATCTGAGTTTCCCGGAGTTCCTTTTTATCGGTATGACCAAGGCAGTTGCCCGCAACCTTCTCGGCTAGAAAGTTTATCCAAAAATAATGATGACAACAGATACTCCTAGACCTCCATTCCCTCCTTTCGATCGTGATGCCGCAATCCAGAAAGTCCGTATGGCCGAGAATGGTTGGAACGGTCGCGATCCTGAGAAAGTATCCCTCGCTTACACCTCCGACACCCGGTGGAGGAATCGTTCTGAGTTTCTAAACGGGCGAGCCGAAGTGGTGGAATTTTTGACGCAGAAATGGGCCGTCGAAAACGGCTATCGTCTCATCAAAGAACTTTGGACCTTCACCGAAAATCGAATCGCGGTGCGCTTTGCCTACGAATGGCATGATGAGGAAGGACAGTGGTTTCGTTCCTATGGAAATGAAAATTGGGAGTTCGATGAAAATGGCCTGATGGCAAGTCGTCATGCAAGTATCAATGACCTCCCGATCACCGAGGGCGAACGTAAATTTCTTTGGCCGCAGGGGATCCGGCCGGATGATCACCCTGCGCTTTCGGAGCTGGGGCTTTAGAGATCAATTGTGATGAGAGGCCTCGAGGCCGCCGGGCATCTTGGGGGCTTGGACGGTGCGGAAGAAGAGGTGGCGGGAGCAGAGCTCGCTGATGATGAGGAGAGGGAGAGCGGTCCACGGTGAGAGGAAGGCCAGGAGAAGGGCGAGAGTGGCTGTGAGGTAGCGGGAGAAGGTGACGCGGGCGAGGGGGCCGAGACGAAGGCGGGCGCTGTGGCGGAGGGGTGACCAGGTTTCCTGGCGGGCGGGCAGGAGGAAGGATCCCTCCAGCGCGAGAAGGACTATAATGGTGAGGACGAAGAAGGTGGGACTCAGGAAGAGAGTGGTGGCGGCCGTAGCGGTGAGGAGGAAGTTGGGGAGGCTGGTTTTGAGGTGCCAGAGGACACGGCGGGTGTCGTGGTAGATCATGGCGCTTGTGAAGATGGCTCCGATGGAGAGGGGGATGAGGGACCATTTGGCGGCAGTGAGAGTGAGATCCTTAAGGGGGAACTCGGGGAGGAAGGGGAAGATGGTGATGATGAGAGGAATGGGGGCAACGAGAGAGAAGGCGAGGATTTCGCGGGAGAGCCAGGAGGTTTTGAGACCGAGAAAGAAACGCCAGGCTTTGAGCGGTTTGCCGAGATGGAGGGTGGCGGCAGCCATGCCGAGATTAAAAATGAGAGCGCCAACTATGGCGATTGTCGTACTTGTGAAGAGGGCCGCGATGGTGGTCCCGAGTCCGACTTGAGTCAGGACGAGCATGAGGGCGAGGGGCCAGTGGGCTGTCTCTTATACACATCTGACGCTGCCGACGATCTACTCTGTGTAGAT
>CAJXVQ010000136.1 GCA_913060685.1 uncultured Verrucomicrobiales bacterium | reverse complement strand
CTACACAGAGTAGATCGTCGGCAGCGTCAGATGTGTATAAGAGACAGGTGTTTAAGAAAACAGGCGTTTAGAGCTCCAAGGAGCCGCCGGCTTTCTCGATCTTCTCTTTTGCGGAAGCACTCGCGAGATCGACCGTAACCTTCATGGCCTTGGTGATATCGCCTTGTCCAAGGACCTTCACCTTGTCGCACTGTCCCTTGACAAGTCCGACTTCACGAAGGGTCTGCTCGTTCACTTCGGCATCGGCGTCAAAGTATTGCTCCAACTGGGAAACATTGACGATGGCAACGGTATCACGGAACTGAAGGTTCGAGAAACCACGCTTGGGGAGACGACGGGCGAGGGGCATCTGACCACCTTCGAAACCGGGGCGAACGCCACCGCCGGAGCGGGACTTCTGACCCTTGTGGCCTCTTCCGGAGGTCTTTCCCAGACCGGAGCTCTCTCCGCAACCAAGGCGCTTTTTGCGGTGCTTGGCTCCTGGATTGGGCTTGAGATTATGGAGATTCATTTTTTGAAATATGTTTCAGGATTCTGGAGAAGCCAAAATTAAAGGGCTTTCTCCTTATTCTTTCCGCGGAGAGTAAAGACTTCTTCCTTGTTGCGGAGCATGGTGAGGGCCTTGATAGTTGCCTTGACCACGTTGGCGTGGTTATTGGAACCGATTGACTTGGCGAGAACATCGTGAATGCCAACTGCTTCGCAGACGGCACGGACACCACCGCCGGCGATCACGCCGGTTCCGGGAGATGCGGGCTTGAGAAGCACCTTGCCACCACCAAATTCAGCATAAACTTCATGAGGAATGGTAGGACCGCTCAACTTGACCTTTTCAAGGCTCTTCGTCGCGATACCGGAGGCCTTCTTGATGCACTCGGCAACCTCGTTAGCCTTGCCGAAACCATATCCGACAGAGCCTTTTTGGTTTCCGGATACGACGAGAGCGGAGAAGCTGAAGCGACGTCCACCCTTGACCACCTTGGAACAGCGGTTGATGAACACAACCTTCTCAGTGAGTTCGTTCCCCTCGGAGTCCGTAGGAGCTGCTTCGCGGGGACGGCCACCAAATCCACCACGCTGGTTTCCACCACCCTGGCCAGGACCACCTCCGCGGTTAAATCCACCTCCGCGGTTATCACCGCCTCGGTTGTTTGCGTTAGCGCCACCAGGTGGCTTTGCAGCGGCATTTGCGTCCGCTGGCTTTGCTGCTGCGTTGGCAGCAGGCTTTGAGTCTTCGTTATTTGCCATGTTGATTCGGAGCAAGAATTAGAATTTAAGACCACCTTTACGGGCGGCATCGGCGAGGGCTTTGACCTTACCTGTGAAGAAGAAACCACCACGGTCGAAGACAACGGTCTCGATCTTGGCGTCAGCGGCACGCTGTGCGACCAGTTTACCGACAGCTTCGGCGGTGACCTTGCTTGCTCCGGTCGTCTCGATGGATGAATCAAGAGTGGAAGCAGAACAAAGGGTCGTGCCAGCGATATCGTCGATGACCTGGGCGTAAACGTTCTTGTTGGAGAAGTGAACAGCGAGGCGCGGACGCTCGGCGGTTCCGGAAACCTTTTTCCGAATGCGGCGGTGGACCTTGCGGCGGAGTTCCTTTCGATTGAGAGTGCTCATTTGAAATATGAAGTTCTGGGTTGTCGTCAGGATTTACTTAACGGACTTACCGGCCTTACGGCGGACGTATTCGCCAACGTAGCGGACTCCCTTGCCTTTGTAGGGCTCGGGTGGGTAATAATTACGCACTTCAGCGGCAAATTGGCCGACGAGCTGCTTGTCGATCCCTTCCACTTTGATCTTCGTGTTGTCAGTGACAGTCACGGTAAGACCCTCGGGGATGGGGTGGAGGATGGGGTGAGATTTTCCGAGGCTGAGGTCCAGGTTCTTGCCTTTGACGGCAGAACGGAAACCAACACCTTGAATCTCGAGATCCTTAACAAAGCCTTCGCTCACACCAACGATGAGGTTTTGAACGAGGCTACGGATTGTCCCGTGGAGAGCACGCACATGGCGCAGCTCACTCGCACGAACAACGGTGATCTCCGAATCGCTCACTTCAACGGTGAGACCTTCGGGAAGATCCAGGGAAAGCTTGCCCTTTGGTCCTTCGACGATGACTTGCTTGCCGTCAACTTTGACGGTTACTTTATCGACAGCCGGGATGGGCTTGAGTCCTACTCTTGACATGATTCTGTTTTTTGAGTGGAGGGTTTTACCAAACGAAGGCGATGATTTCGCCTCCCACTTTTTCTTTCTTGGCTTTATGGCCGGTCATCAATCCCTTCGGGGTCGAAAGGATGGAGATTCCCATGCCGTTGAGGACGCGGGGAATTTCCTGTGAGCCGGAATATTTACGACGTCCGCACTTGGAGATCCTCTTAAGATCGGTAAGGGCGGGGACTCCGTCAACATACTTGGTCTTAACGACGACCTCCGGGAATTTCCCGGATGTGTCGACATCGTAGTTCCAGATATATCCCTCCTCTTTGAGGATGCGGGAGATTTCCACCTTCATTTTGGAATGAGGTGCGCGAAATGAGTCATTGCCAGCGCGTGAAGCATTCTTCAAACGAATGAGGAAGTCAGCGATGGGGTCAGTGAGTGTTGCCATGGTATTAGTTTTTCCAGGTCGTTAAAGTTAGGCGGCGTTTTCTTCTGCCTTGGCGTTGTCGCGGAAGGGCATGCCGAGAGCCTTGAGCATTGCCTTGGCCTGAGCGTCAGTCTTGGCGGATGTCACGAAGATGAAGTCAAACCCAATCTGGCGTTTGATTTGGTCGAGCTCGATCTCAGGGAAGATGGCCTGATCGGAGAATCCGACTGCGTAGTTACCCCGTCCGTCAAAGGACTTAAAAGGAAGACCACGGAAGTCACGAATGTTCGGGCAGGTAATGCAGATGAAGCGTTCGAGGAATTCCCACATGCGATCACCACGAAGAGTGACCCGGGCACCGACGGCTTCGCCTTCGCGAACCTTAAAGTTAGCAACAGACTTCTTGGCAAAAACCACGGAAGCTTTCTGTCCGGTAATCTTACCAATCTCATCAACGGCGTCCTCGACCGCAGCCTTACGCTCATTTGCGTAGTGCCCGACGTGGGAGTTAATGGAAATTTTCTCGAGGCGGGGAACCTCGTTGACGTTTGTTAGGCCTAATTCTTCTTGGAGTGCTTTTACAAGCTTCTCCTCGTAGAGGCTCTGGAGTGTTGGTTTCATTGGATCTTGGCGGGTCAGCGTGATGAGTTAGTGCTTAAGCGCGCGGGGTGCTCCCCTTCCCGATTTATTCGAGTGGTTGGAGCGGGCCGGGTTCCTGACACAGTCAGGAGTTCCGGGCTAGACTTTTTTTACGTTGGAGATGTGAATTGGACCATCGACTTCTTCGATGCCTCCATCAGGATTGGATTCAGAGCGTTTAATACCCTTCTTCATTTTGCGAACACCTTCGACGATAACCTGCTCTTTAGCAGCGTTAACGGAAAGAACAGCGCCTTGTTTTCCTTTGTGGTTTCCAGAAATGACGACAACTTCGTCTCCTGGCTTCACGTGGGTTTTAATTTTCATGGTCCGGTAAAGGTGGTGATTAGAGAACCTCGGGAGCGAGGGAGACGATCTTCATGAAGTTCTTTTCACGAAGCTCACGGGCAACAGGTCCGAAGATACGGGAGCCCTTGGGATTATTGTCCTTATCGATGATGACGATAGCATTCTCGTCGAAACGAAGAACAGAGCCATCAGCGCGGCGAACGGGATAAGCGGTGCGCACAACCACAGCCTTCACCACGGAGCCCTTTTTCACGGCAGCAGTGGGAATGGACTCACGGATGTGAGCGGTGATGATGTCACCGACGCGGGCGGACTTGGTCCGCTTGCCGATCACACCAATCATCTTGGCTAGGCGAGCACCGGTGTTGTCGGCGACGACAACTTTGGATTCCATTTGAATCATGGCAGATAAATATCGTTAGAGAGTTTGTTTAGAGTGGCGGGTAAGGCCGATTTTTCTAGTGAGTGAGAATCTTCACGAGCTTCCAGCACTTGAGCTTGGAGATCGGGTTGGTCTCTTCAATACGGACTTTGTCGCCAACGGCGGCTTCGCCTGTTTCATCGTGCGCATAGAATTTCTTCGATTGCTTGATGATCTTCTTGAACTTGGGATGAGGCACGCGGTTGATGTATTCCACAACGATGGTTTTATCCATGCTGGTGGACTTCACGATTCCAACGCGCGTCTTTTTGTTTTTGGCTGGTGCCTCGGAAGGCACGAAGTCTTTTTTAGCCGGGGCTTCCTGATTTTCAGACATCTTTAAAATGGGTTAAGAGATTGGGTAGTTCAGGATTCCTTAGGCGGACTTGCGCTGAGTGATTGCAGTCATGACCTGAGCGATTTCGCGACGGACAATACGGCGGCGGGAGGTGTTCTCAAGCTGGCCGGTGGCCTGTTGAAGACGGAGGTTTAAAGCCTCCTCCTTGAGATCACGGAGACGGGTGGAGAGTTCTTCGACACTAAGTTCGGAGATTACGGAAAATTTTACTTTGGGCATGGACGTGATTCCTTTCGGTCAGTTCAATGATTGATAATGAGTTCCTGGGGCAACATTAGTGCTTGGAACGAGAGACGAAGCGGGTTTCAAAGCCGAGCTTGTAAGAAGCGAGGCGCATTGCTTCGCGAGCCTGGGATTCGGGAACACCACCGACTTCGAAGAGCATGGCGCCGGGACGGATCACAGCCACCCATGCGTCCACAGAACCCTTACCCTTACCCATCCGGGTTTCGGGCGGACGGCGGGTGACGGATTTGTGAGGGAAGACCCGGATCCAGGTCTTACCTTTACGCTTCAGAAAGCGGTTAATGGAAACACGGCAAGCTTCGATCTGGCGGTTGGTCATCCATCCGCGACCGAGGGCTTGGAGACCGAAGTCACCGAAGCTGACATCGGTGCCACGCTGGGCGTTACCACTTCGGCTACCGCGGTGCGATTTCCGAAACTTGGTTCTTTTGGGCATCAAAGGCATAATTCTGTCCTCCTAAATTTTGGTTTTAAAATGAGTGCTGGTTTAGGAAGCTGCGGGTGCAGGTGCGCTTCCACCCTCAGCGGGCTTGTTTTGATTATTGTCGGGGCGGCCTCCGCCACCTCCACGGCGATCGCCACCTCCACCGCCGCGGTTATCACCACCACGGTTGTTGCCTCCGGGACCACCAGGGCCGCGGCGACGTGGACGATCATGACCTGGAGGACGACCTCCCTTGTCTGAGTCTTCGTCTTTGTTGATCCAGCACTTGACGCCAATGATACCGTAAACGGTCTTGGCTTCGGCGAATCCATAATCGATTGGGACACGGAGAGTTTGAAGAGGAACTTTACCTTCGCGATACCATTCGGCACGAGCGATGTCAGCACCACCAAGGCGACCGGCACAACGGACACGAATTCCGTTGGCTCCGAATTCCATGGCAGTCTGGATGGCACGCTTCATAGCGCGGCGGAAAGCAATACGACGCTCAAGTTGAATCACGACCTGCTCACAGACGCACTGGGCATCAAGCTCAGGCTTGCGGATTTCGACGATGTCGATCTTGACCTGTGAACCTCCGGCAATCTTGCCGATCTTGTTGGTCATAATCTCGATCTCTGATCCCTTGCGGCCGATCACGAGTCCCGGACGGGAGGTGTGCAGAGTGACACGCACGCTGTTCCAGGCACGCTCGATGATGACTTTGGAAAGTGCCGCACCTTGAAGACGATCGGAAATGAATTTCCGGATCCTGAGGTCCTCGTGAAGCTTGTTGGTGTAGTCCTTGCCTTCGGCATACCACTTGGAGCGCCAGTCTTTGTTGACGGCGAGGCGGAAACCGATTGGATTAACTTTTTGTCCCATGATTCTTTAAAGGTAAATTGTTCAGTTTGGCTTATTCAGCGGACTCCTCGGTGGCTTCTGTCTCTTCGACAGGTGCTTCTTCAGCGGGAGCTTCCTCTTTCTTGGCAGCAGGCTTTGCCTTTTCTCCAAAGAGAGACTTGATGGTGTCACGTTTCTTGGGCTTGCCGGAACGCTGCTTCTCCTCAGGAGCCTCAAACTCGTCGGTCAAGGTAATGAAGATGTGGCTGGTGCGTTTACGGATGGCACCAGCGGATCCACGGGCACGTGGCTTGAAACGCTTCAGAGTAGGTCCCTCACCAATGGTCGCTTCCTTGACGATCAATTCGTCAGCGGAGAGCTCGTGGTTGTTCTCAGCATTGGCGATGGCGCTTTTAAGCGTTTTACCAATGAGGTGAGCAGATTTCTTAGGAGTATAGGTCAAGGCATCGAGGGCATCAGAGACAGCAAGTCCCTGAATTTCACGAGCAACGTGGCGTGCTTTCTTCGGAGAAATCCGAGCGTATTTGGTGGTCGAACGAACTAACATCAGTTTGTCGGGTCAGGAATGAATGATTTTGGCGAGGTCGCCGGCTTGAACCGGGACATCAGGATTTGTGAGAGGTTGCATCAAGAGCCCACTTACATTGGGCCTTGTGACAGCGACGACTGCGTCGCAAATATGAGCTCCGGAACGTTCGATGCGAAATCGCATACCAACACTGAGTTCCGCATGAGAGCCAGCGTTGATTACGGCGAGTCCGGTATTGGAGTCAATCGTAACAATGCGTGCTTCTTGAGCGGTCCCCTGCTCGACTTTGCGCTTGGGCTGCTGACGCCGGCCAAGTGCGACTTCGAGTTCGCGGATTTTTACTTCAACAGCCATGCGGGCTTCGGGGTCCGAAGCGACCGCAGTGCGGAGGTAGTTTTCAATAGGAAGGAGAAGATTGCTTGCGGCGGTCTCGAGCTCAGTGAGACTCTCGCGGGCAATTTCATAATCGGTAACAGCGTGGCGGAGCTTCGTATCGCCACCTTCGAAAAAGTCTTTCCCGAAGAGAGCCAGATGCTCCTTAATTTCCTTGAGAGCCTTCGTTTTGGTATCCTCTCGCTCGAGAGTGGCAGTCAAACTCTTGTTGACGTTCGTCAACTGAAGTTTCAGCTGCCGATTCTCGCGTTCGAGTTTTTCAAGTGGTGTCTCCTGAGCACCAGCCGACACAACACCGAGGACGAAAAGTCCGGCGAAGAGAGGGTTGATAAAAGAGAAACGCATAACGAAGGGATTCTATAAAAGGAGATTATTTCTTACCGATACCACCGTGAGCCTTGAAGATCCGGGTAGGAGAAAACTCACCCAGCTTATGGCCCACCATGTTTTCGGAAACGAAGACAGGGACGAAGGTTTTACCGTTGTGGACGGCGAAGTTGTGGCCAACAAAGTCCGGAGTGATCATGGAACGACGGCTCCAGGTCTTGATGGGCTTCTTGTTACCGGACTCAACAGCTGAGTCAATCTTAGCGAGAAGCTTTTGATCAACGTATGGGCCCTTTTTCAGTGAACGTGACATAATAAAATAGTGTGAAGTGACTGCAGTTTCAGGTTACCTGCGCTTGGCCTTACGACGGTCCTCCACAATGAAGGAACTGTTCTTGTGCTTATCGCGGGTCTTCTGACCTTTGGTGTGTCCCCAAGGAGACTTGAGATGTTGACGACCACCACCGGACTTGGACTTACCCTCACCACCACCATTGGGGTGATCGACGGGGTTCATGCACATTCCACGGACGGATGGGCGCTTGCCCTGCCAGCGAGTACGACCGGCCTTACCGGAAACTTCGTTCATGTGATCGCGGTTACCCACGGTTCCGATTGTGGCGTAAGATTCCTCGTGGAATTTACGAAGCTCACCGGAAGGCATCCTGATGAAGGCATAACCTTCGTCGCGGGAGGCAAGGATCGCTTGCTGACCAGCAGCACGGGCAACTTTGCCACCCGATCCGGGACGCATCTCAATGTTGTGAATGGCAGTCCCGGTTGGGATGTTCTTCAGAGGCATTGCGTTACCGACCTTCGGTTCGACATTTTCACCGGACTCCACCTTGTGACCATCGGTCAAACCAGCTGGAGCGAGGATATAGGACTTGGTGCCATCGGCATATTCAAGGAGCGCGATGCGGCAGGTCCGGTTGGGATCGTATTCGATCCCGACGACGGTTGCGACTTCGTTACGCTTGGTCCGCTTGAAGTCGATAAGACGATACTTCTTCTTATGACCACCGCCGATGTGGCGCATGGTGATACGACCCTGATTGTTGCGACCACCGGAGCGTTTTTTAACTTCGAGGAGGCCCTTTTCAGGCTTGGACTTTGTGATTTCATCGAAACCCGGAAGCATTTTATAGCGATTCGCAGGAGTGACGGGTTTAAAACTTTTCAGAGGCATTGGAATGATCCTTTCTGAGTGAGGTTACGGGAAAATAAAATTAGAGGAGGTCGAGTGTGTCACCGTCCTTGAGGCGGACCATGGCTTTCTTCCAGGCGGCGGTGCGTCCGGCATCGGCGCGGCGACGGCGCTTGGCCTTACCGGCGTAGTTAATAGTGCGGACGTCGAGGACCTTCACTTTGAAGAACTTCTCAACCGCATTTTTGATCTCAATCTTGTTCGCGCGACGATCAACCTTAAAGGTATAAGTGTTGTCGTTCTCCTGAAGAAGGGCAGCCTTCTCGGACATGCGGACGGTATCGATGATTGTGTAAATATCTCTCATGGCTTGCAGAGGTTTAGGCGGTGCGCTTGGCGAGGGTTTCGAGAGCGTCATCAAGGATGATGACGACATCCCAGAAGAGAAGCTCTTCTACGTTGACGTTTTCCGCGGTTTGAAGGAGCACCCATGTCAGGTTGCGTTCGGCGCGGTAAGTCTCTTCAGTGAAGGACTTTCCGATAATAATCACTTTCTTGGCGTCGGTGAGGTCACGAACAGCCTTTGAGAAATCCTTGGTCTTGGCGGAAGCAACTTCGAAAGAAGAGACGCTGAGAACTTGTTCAGCATTAATCTTCTCACCAAGGACACGCTGAAGAGCGAGTGTGCGAACCTTCTTGGGAACGGTCTTGGCGTATGAACGGTTGCGAGGGCCGAAAGCGACACCACCACCGACGAAGAGAGGAGCTTTGCGGTCACCGTGACGTGCGTTACCGGTACCTTTCTGGCGATACATCTTTTTACCAGTTCCGCGAACTTCGCCACGGGTTTTGGTCTGAGCAGTTCCGGAGCGGCGATTGGCTTGGTAGGCAACGACGAGGTCGTGCACAGCCTGGCTGCCTTTGGAGCCATCAGCGATGAGCTGGATGTTTGCCTTTTCGGCGTCTTGAATTGTGAATGCTGACATGGATCAGGTTCTTTCTAAAAGGGGTTTACTTGGCGGCTGTCTTTTTGAGAGCCGGGCGGACGGTGACGTAAGCACCATTGTGACCTGGGACTGCGCCGGAGATGAGGAGAACCCCGTCATCGGTGCGGACCTGAACGATCTTGAGATTTTGAGTGGTGCGTTGGACAACACCATCGTGTCCGGGCATCTTCTGATTCTTCCAAACGCGAGCCGGAGTTGAGCCCGCACCGATGGCACCCGTTCTGCGGTGCATCATGTGGCCGTGACCATCGGGTTGACCATTGTGGCCGTGACGCTTCACGTTACCCTGGAAACCTTTACCCTTTGTGGTGCCGATGACGTCGACCCACTGTCCGTCTTCAAAAAGAGCGGCACCGGGGTGACCCTCTTCCTTGTTGGGAAGGTCGGCATCGCTGGCGAAACGGAACTCTTGGACCCGCTTCTTGGCGCCGGTGGCACCTTGCTTGGCCTGGTGAGTCCGCTCAGGGAGATTAAGACGCTTCTCCTTCTGGTCGTCATATGCGACCTGAATGGCGGAGTAGCCGTCCTTCTCCGAGGTTTTCACCTGAAGAAATTCGTTTCCGTTCACGTCGACGACAGTGACGGGGATCATGCAGCCTGCCTCTGCGTCAAAGACGCGGGTCATACCGATTTTTTTACCGAGGATTCCGAGTGACATGGGTCTGGGTTCCGTAGTGGAAAATTAGAGTTAAGAGAGGAAAAATTAAATGTGGATCTGAATATCGACACCAGCGGGGAGGTTGAGCTTTTTGAGCTCGTCCACAGTGCGGGCGGTGGGATCAACGATGTCAAGGAGACGCTTGTGTGTGCGAACCTCGAACTGGTCGGCAGCTTTCTTGTTCACGTGAACCGAGCTGTTGACAGAGAACTTCTCAATCCGGGTGGGCAGAGGGACGGGGCCGGCGACTTTGGCTCCAGTGCGCTTGGCGGTCTCAACGATCTCGACAGTGGAGCGATCGATGGCCCGATGGTCAAATGCGCGAAGGCGGATGCGGATTTTCTGATTCATGATGGAAAGTTATCTGGTGGGATGATTGTGATTTTAACTGACTTAATACCCGCCACCGCGCTCGGCGACGAGTTTGTCTACAACGTTGCGAGGCACTTCCTCGAAGCACTGGGGCTCCATGGAGTAAGAAGCGCGACCGGAAGAAAGGGTGCGGACGTCCGTGGAGTATCCGAACATTTCGGAAAGAGGAACGTTGGCGGAAACATTAGCGACCGGGCCTTTGGTCGAGATCTCTTGGATCTGACCACGGCGGCGATTCAGGTCGCCCATGATGTCTCCTTGAAATTCGTCGGGTGTCGCGATTTGGACATCCATGATAGGCTCGAGAAGAACAGCCGAAGCATTCTTCATGGCCTCTTTGAGCGCGAAGATCGCGGCAATCTTGAAAGCGTTGTCGTTGGAATCGACTTCGTGGAAGGAACCGTCGAGGACATTGGCATGAACATCGACAACCGGGAAGCCGGCAACGAGTCCGTTTGTCAGGGCTTCTTCAATGCCCTTCATGACAGCTGGCATATACTCCTTCGGGAAAGAACTTGCGGAGACATTGTCTTCGGTCGTGTTCCCCTCCCCTTGCTTGTTCGGCGAGAGTTCGAGAATGACATGTCCGTAGGCCGGCTTACCAGCAAGAGCACCGTCGCGGATGAATTTACCGTCACCCTTGGCAGTGGCCGTGACCGTTTCGCGGTAGGCGATCTGCGGCTTACCAACGTTGGCCTGGACTCCGAATTCACGTCTTAGGCGATCAATGATGACCTCAAGGTGAAGTTCGCCCATTCCGGCAATGATGGTTTGTCCGGTCTCTTCGTCAGTCTTGACGACAAAAGTGGGATCCTCGTCCGATAGGCGATCGAGACCGATGACCATCTTGTCAGAGTCAGCCTTGGTGCGGGGTTCGACAGCCATCGAGATGACGGGCTCCGGGAAACTTGGGGGTTCGAGAAGAACGCCGGCCTGTTGATGAGAGAGTGTGTCACCCGTTTGAACGTTCTTGAGACCTACGAGTGCCGCGATGTCGCCGGCAAAGCAGGTTTCGATTTCCTCGTGCTTATCGGCCTGCACTTGAATCAAACGACCCACGCGCTCTTTTTGTTGAGTCCGTGGGTTGTAGATCATGTCCCCTTTGGAGACGGTGCCGCTGTAGACGCGGAAGAAAATGAGTTTGCCGAAATATTTGTCGGCCCAGAGTTTGAAGGCGAGGGCGCAAAATTTGGCTTCGTCCGAAGTTTCGACCTTAACGGTCTGGTCTTCGTTCATTGGGTCGAGTCCCTCCGCCGCCGGAATATCCAGTGGACTTGGAAGATAATCGACAACGGCATCGAGAAGATACTGAACTCCCTTATTCTTGAAGGCGGAACCTCCAGCGATGGGGACCAACTCGTTTGAAATCGTTGCCCGGCGGAGACCGGACTTGAGATCAGAAACTGTGATGAGTTCCTCCATGAGGAACTTTTCGCCGATGAGTTCATCAACATCAGCAACCGCTTCGAGGATTTCGGCGTAGGCTTCCTCGGCAAGCGCAAGTTGAGCATCGTCGAGATCGGCGATGTCGTAAGTTGAACCAAGAATATCGTCGTCCTTATAAAGAACGGCTTTCTTGTTGAGAACGTCGATTTGGCCGCGAAGATCGTCTTCGGAACCGATTGGAATGAGAATGCGAACGGTGCGGGCACCGAGCTTGTCCTGAACTTCTTTGACCGCAGCTTCAAAGTCAGCGCCGACGCGGTCCATCTTATTGATGAAGACGATGCGAGGAACGTTATACGTCGTGGCCTGACGCCAAACGGTCTCGGACTGTGGCTGAACTCCGGCGACTCCGCAGAAAACAACAATCGCCCCGTCCAAAACACGGAGCGATCTTTCAACTTCAGCAGTAAAATCAACGTGACCCGGGGTATCAATGATGTTGATACGCTGGTTGTCACCGGTAAAGAGTTTGAAAACACCTTCCTCTTTCTGCTGCATCCACTGACAAGTGACAGCGGCCGAGGTGATCGTAATCCCCCGCTCACGCTCCTGCTCCATGTGATCGGTGGTGGTGGCACCATCGTGCACCTCACCGATACGGTGGATCATTCCTGTGTAGAAAAGAATCCGCTCGGTGAGCGTCGTTTTTCCGGCATCGATGTGCGCAGCAATCCCAATGTTCCGTGTCCTCTCAAGAGGAACGGGACGGGTTGGGGCTTGTGCGACTTTGCTCATCGGAATAGCGGGAAAAGGATTCTTTAAAAAGAGAGGGAAGAATTAGAAACGGAAGTGGGCGAAGGCACGGTTTGCCTGGGCCATCTTGTGAACATCGTCGCGCTTACGGACGGAGTTGCCGGTATTGTTGGCAGCATCCTTGATCTCGTTGGCGAGAGCGACATGCATTGGGGTGCCCTTCTTGGCACGGGCGAAGTTGATGATCCAACGCATTCCGAGGGACTCGGAACGGCTGCCATCCACTTCCAAAGGAACCTGGTAAGTTGCTCCACCAACACGGCGGGACTTAACCTCGACACGTGGCTTGGCGTTCTCGATGGCGCGGTTGACAATCTCGAGCGGGTCGATGGTGTCGGTGCCTTCGTTGGCGCGGTCGATTGCGGCGTAGACGATTCGCTCAGCGAGCGAACGCTTGCCGTCTTTCATTACCTTTGAGATCAAGCGACCGACAACCTGGCTGTCGAACTTGGGATCTTGGTAAATTTTAGTGGGATAAACTCTTTTTCTGCGTGCCATGGAATTGGTTGGTCAGATCTTAAATTGAGGAAATTATTTGCCAGCCTTGGGCTTCTTGGCGCCATACTTGGAACGGCTTTGCTTACGACCATCAACACCGAGGGTATCGAGTGACCCGCGAACGATGTGGTAACGAACACCTGGAAGATCCTTCACCCGGCCACCACGAATGAGGACGATTGAGTGCTCCTGGAGGTTGTGACCTTCACCACCGATGTAGGCGATGACTTCGTAACCATTGGTGAGGCGAATCTTGGCGACCTTACGGAGAGCGGAGTTCGGCTTCTTCGGCGTGCGAGTGTAAACTTGGAGACAAACGCCGCGACGCTGCGGGCAGTTGTTCAGAGCCGGTGATTTCGACTTCGTGACTGCTTTCTTACGTCCCTTGCGGACGAGCTGGTTGATGGTAGGCATCTGTCTCTTATACACATCTGACGCTGCCGACGATCTACTCTGTGTAGATC
>CAJXVQ010000135.1 GCA_913060685.1 uncultured Verrucomicrobiales bacterium | reverse complement strand
GAGATCAGCCTCGGTCTCGTGGGCTCGGAGATGTGTATAAGAGACAGACATCAGGCTGCTCTCCTGCCTGGACGAGATCAATCGTATCGGCCACTTGTTCATAGTAGTCCGACTCTGCTGTGAAAGCCTCCAGATCATTGTAGCGATGTGGATCAAGAAGCTGTAAACGCGCAAAGTGCCCTTCCGCACCGAGTTGCTGGGGAGTCGCCGTCAGCAAGAGAACCGAAGGCGTCTCGGAAGCCAGCGCTTGCACCAACTCATAGCCTTCACTGGCTTCTTCCGGACTCCACTCGAGGTGGTGGGCCTCGTCGACAATCAGGAGATCCCAGCCTGCTTCGATCACTTGTGGGATTCTCTCGGGATTCTCCAATAGGAATTCCTGCGAACAGAGAATCAACTGATTCTCTAAAAAAGGATTCTCTCCGGGGATCGAACGGCACCTCGCCTCATCAAAGATCGCAAAGAGCAGATTGAATCGTCGCAGAAGCTCGACAAACCACTGATTCACCAGCGGGTCCGGCAGTATGATCAGGACCCGCTCGGCCCGCCCGGTGAGATGAAGTCGATGAAGGATCAAACAAGCCTCGATGGTCTTTCCAAGGCCCACCTCATCCGCAAGAAGAACCCGTGGAGCCAGCCGGGAGGAAACTTCCCGGGCAATCGCGATCTGGTGTGGAATCAAATCAATTCGTCCACCCAAAAAACCCCGCACTGGCGATTGCCGGATTTTAGACGAACGAAAAAGAGACTCCACTCTCAAATTGAAAGTCCGGAGATCATCGATTTGCCCGCCGAGGAGCCGATCATTGGGTTTCGAAAAACTAATCGAGTCATCCAGCTCCCCTTCGGAGAAAGACTGATCTCCCTGATGATAGGTGAGCAGCCCATCGTCAGAGATAACCTGATCGATGGTGATGGTTTCCCCGGTGTGGATGAGAACTTCATCGCCCACTTTGAAACGCACCCTTAAAATCGGGGCGGATTCAACCGCAAAGATCCGCTTCTCTTCTGCAGCTGTGAACAAAATCGTAGCCCGGCCGGATCCGGCCTCCAAGAGTATGCCCAGTCCGAGTTCGGGTTCACTTGTGCTGACCCATCGCTGTCCGGGTGTGAGTTTTTCTCGCATTCGCGGAAGGCATAACGGGGAAGACCGAACGATGGAACCGCGAATGGTGAGAATCTCCACTTGGATGATATTGGCTTGGCGACGGCCCCGGTCTCCCTAGGATCGGAGCAGAAGGATGAAGGAGTTAAAAGACGGAATTAGATCACTGGTTCGGATTGATTTCCGGGGGCATGTCCACAAACAATTCCGAGGAACCGATGCTGACAAGCGCTTCGAAAATGAAGTCGCCGTCCTAAAGGCCCTTGAAGACCGCGGCGCCACCAATGTGCCCCGCCTCATCGGCCACGACCCCGAAACCCTCACTCTGATCACCACCAATTGCGGAGCACCCGCCCCGCTCATCACGAAAGCCAAGGCCGCCGCCCTTTTTCAAGAACTCGAGGACACCTACGGCATCAAGCACGACGACCCCGAACCTAGAAATGTCACCTACTCAGCTCAGTTGGGAAAATTCTGCCTCATCGACTTCGAGCTTTCCGAGATCCTCGCCATGCCGGAGGAAATCAAGGCCACCAAAACCGACATCCTCCGGGCAAGCTGGGCAGCCACGAGCATCAAGGGTCTCAAGCACAAGGCCAATGACGACGCCTTCCTCGCCCTCACAGTCAATCCCGAATCCACCGACCATCTCCCGAATTCAGGCGAAATTCTCCTCGATCCCTCCCACCTCGTCCTCGCGGTTTCCGATGGCATGGGTGGGCGCGACGCAGGCGAGTTTGCCTCCCGCCTCCTCATGTCGCGTATTCGTAAGGAAGCCGCCAAACTCTACCACCAGTTGGGAAGCGATGATGACGCCCAGTCAGCCCTTGATGCCCTCCTCCGCCAATGCCACCACGATGTCACCGAACTCGCCAAACAGGGCGGAAATACTGAAGGCATGGGCGCGACCCTGACCATGGTGTGGATCAGCCATGAGCGCCTGTTTTGGGCCCACATCGGGGATTCACGACTCTATCTCATCGATGATGAAGGCGTCCGCCAACTCACGAAGGACGATTGTCGGGCCTGGCATCAATGGCAACGGGGCGAAATCACCGAATACGCCTATCGGAACCATCCCCGGAAATCTGTCCTCAGTGATGTCCTTGGTGGTAGCGATCACGAACCTTTTCCAAAGACCGGATCCCTTCCCCTCAAGGAAACCCAGCGCATCATGCTCTGCTCGGACGGCATCATGGACGGGCTTTGGGAGAAAGCGATCCACGAAATGCTCGCCATTGAGCAACCTGTTTCCGAAACCGTGGCTGAAATGTGCCAGAGAGCCATGAAAAACGATGATCGCGACGACACCACCATGATTGTCGCCCGAATCTCACGAATTTAGGCCTCAGAGTTGGCACACCAAGTGCTTTTTCAAGATAAGGAATTGCCTTGAGGTGGAATATTATGAAGCCTCGCCGCGATCCAATGCTGGAAGCATCAATTCCAAGCAAACAAATCAGACCAATGGCTAAATACCGACTCGATTACATCTGGCTGGACGGCTACACGCCCGTTCCTAATCTCCGTACGAAATGCTGCATCAAGGAATTTGATGACATGCCAACCCTCGAGCAGCTCCCTGAGTGGGGCTTCGATGGCTCCTCCACCCAACAGGCCGAAGGAGGCGACTCCGACTGTGTCCTGAAGCCTGTGGCCCTCTATCCTGACGGCACGCGTGAAAACGGCATTCTCGTCATGTGCGAGGTCATGCTTCCTGATGGCACCGCTCACCCCTCGAATGCTCGCGCCAACATCCTCGACGACGAAAATGCATGGTTCGGATTTGAGCAGGAATATTTCCTCGAGAAGGATGGCAGCATCCTCGGCTTCCCGAAAGGTGGCTATCCTCCGCCCCAGGGCGGATACTACTGCGGTGTCGGCTACAAGAACGTCGGCGACATTGGTCGCGCAATTGTTGACGAACACCTCGACCTCTGCCTCTACGCCGGCATCAACCACGAAGGCATCAACGCCGAAGTGGCGATGGGCCAGTGGGAATTCCAGGTTTTCGGGAAAGGCTCCAAGCGCGCTGCTGACCAGATCTGGGTCGCACGTTTCCTTCTCGAGCGTCTCTGCGAAGAGTATGCCGTTGACGTGAACTACCACTGCAAGCCTCTCAAGGGCGACTGGAACGGTTCGGGAATGCATGCCAATTTCTCCACCGAGAAGCTTCGTGAAGAAGGTGGCAAGGAATACTTCGAGAAACTCATGGCCCAGTTTGAGAAAAACTGCATGGAGCACATCGCGGTCTACGGACCCGATAACGACATGCGCCTTACCGGCCTCCACGAGACCCAGTCCATCGATATGTTCTCATGGGGCATTGCAGACCGTGGCGCTTCCATTCGTGTTCCCCACTCATTTGCCAATAATGGTTGGAAAGGCTATCTCGAAGATCGTCGTCCAAACTCTCAAGGTGACCCCTACGCCATCGCTTCCCGTATCCTTCAAACGATCAAGGAGGTCGGCTAGTCCCACCAAGACTTGTTTTTTCAAAACGGTCACCGGTTTCCCCGGTGGCCGTTTTTTTGGCTCTGCAAGATCGGGCTCATTTCCCACGTCTTTGTGACATGCTTATTCGTGCTCTGATCTACTTCACTTTCGCCCCTGTCGTTTTCGCGGAGGGCCAACATTTCAAACTGAAAGCCCGCGCCAGCGAGATTGATGCGCGCGTGAAGTCCTACCCGAAGATCGGCTTTGTCCTCAAAGATAAGAAAGGCAAAGCCCAGGACTACCAGCACGCCAGCGTCGACACACGCGTTGCTCCGAATGGTCGCCTTGCCATCTGGCTCATGGCTCCAAAACAAGAGTTGATGGATCGCATCAATTCATACGGCATCCACGCCATTCAGGTCCATTACGCCCGCCAGTGGTTTGGGAAATGCTGCCAGGAGCGCCCGGTCTCAGAACATTGCCGGGGAAACATGCGCCTCGAAGCCGCCACCGGCGAAGACCATAGCGACGAAGTCGCCATTGCCAAACCCGACAGCATTAAGGGACGCGCCTTTGCTTTCGTCAAATACCTCGCCAAGGCCAATCCCGAGGGAAAGTGGGAGCAATTTCTGAACAAGAACCAAACCGATCTTAATTGGGAAAAAGTCATCCTCACCGGAGCCTCGCACGGCTCCACCACAGCCTCCCGCCTCGCGAAGCACACCAAAGTCGCCCGCGTCGTGGCCTTTTGCGGTCCCCGCGATCAATATCAATCCTGGCAGGGTCTCGATTCGGCGACCCCTCAAAATCGATTCTTCGGCTTCAGCCACGTCGAGGACATGGGCTGGGCGGAATTCCACTACCAACGGTCCTGGGAAATGCTCGGACTCCACAAATTTGGCCCCATCGTCAATGTGGATCAGGCGAAACCGCCCTACGAAAACACGAGGCGTCTCATCACGGATTTCGACGTCAAAGGCGACGCGAACCGGGCCCATAGCTCCGTGACACCGGGCAGCCGATCCTACCAAGACAAGAGCGGCGCCTTGAAACACGAACCGGTTTGGCGCTATCTCTTTACCCAACCGGTCGATCAAGTCGGACGCAGCGTGGCTTCCACCAATGCAGCCGGGAAAATCAAAGCACAATAGGCAAAATAAACCATTGCGCCTGACGCACGTTCAACGACTCTCCTCCCAAGATCATGCACGAAGAAGTTAGCCTTACCCGCGAAGTCGATGCCATTCAAATCCCGTCGGGAGACACCATCACTCTCCCCGCCGGAACACCCGTCGTCATCACTCAAACCCTCGGGGGCACCTATACCGTTGCGACCTCGGCAGGCCTTGCCCGCGTTTCCTCCAGCGATGCCGATGCCCTCGGAGTCGATCCTGAGGAGAAGAAGGAAAAGCAAGAGGAAGAGAACCGCCTTGCCGATGCCACTTTGGAGGAGCAAGTCTGGCACCAGATGAAGCAGGTCTTCGATCCGGAAATCCCGGTCGACATCGTCAACCTCGGACTGGTCTACGATTGCATTCTCTCGGAAGTCGACGAAGGAACCGACATCGACGTCAAAATGACCCTCACCGCGCCCGGTTGCGGCATGGGCCCTGTGATTGCGGCCGATGCCCAGGCCCGCATCATGTCGCTTAGCGAAGTGAATGAAGCGCGCGTCGAACTCGTTTGGGATCCCCCCTGGAATCAGGACATGATTTCAGAGGAGGGCAAGATGAAGCTCGGAATGATCTAATTACTCCGCGTCCTTGCGGGTCAAGATATCCTCGCTTTGGAGGATCATGTCCAAAGCGTAGCGAGTTGGCTCATTGCTCACGGTCTCCATCAGACTGCGGGCCTCACTCGCAAGTGATTCCAATTCCTGCATGTCACGGCTCTCGGAGGCCGCCCATTGCGCAAAGCCGCCTAGAACCGCCGCCGTGATGAATTCCTGGGACAGGGCATCCACCTTATAGGGATTCCCAGCCACAGGAAGATATCCGGACCCGCCCTCCAGTGTTTCCAAATTTAAAATTCCGATTCGCTCATCCGTATCAAGCAATTCCAGCTCGTAGAAAAGCGTCTGGGAGGAATCCAAAACACCCGACCGGGCCAGATCATCATTGGATTCTCCGGCACCCCCAAGAAGCTTGGCTGACTTCACCCGCTCAGGATTGAAGGTTAAATCCGCGCCCATCGAAATCTTCCTGCCATCGAGAGGCCGCAAATTCACCATTAAAAGGGTATGATCCGGATCCCACGAACAGGGCCCGACTTCGGTGTAAACCCCGACGTTGCCGACCTTCAATTGCGGTTCGAGCCCGACACGGCCAATATTGACCCAATCTGCGATTTGGAACTGCTCACGCGCCGGGAGAGAGCCTGTCGAATGAAGAGCCTTTGCTACGAACGAAGGATCGCCCACCGAAACATTCAGGGGCAATTGGACTCCCCCTTCGGTCGAAGGCTTGATCTCACCCGGCAACTCGGCCGAACTTCCGGCACCAGTACTGCCCTTAACCCCGCCACCTCCATTGCTCACGATGCTACCGCCACCGCGGGGCTGATCGACATCCAGGCGGGAGAGCGCCACAAATCCGGTCACCACAACGGCAGCCACTCCGGCCACCACCAGGAAAGACTGACGACGGGATCTCTTGCGATGCTCTAAAACGAGAACATCCGAATCCGGTCTCTGTCCCGCCTTGTGGATCTCGGCAATACGGTCTTTTCCCAGAGAAAGAGACTCTTTGCCCAGCGCCTCGGAAAATAGGCCCGTCAGCGAGGAAATTGCTTCATGCTCCTTTCGAAGGCTTTTATCGCGCTCCAAAGCGGACGCCACCGAAGCAGAGTCAGACTCGTTGAGTTCGCCGAGAATGTAGGCCGTTAAAACGGGATCGTCGGGAGTTAATTTCATCACTTATGCGGTTTGGGGGGTAAGATTTTGGACAAGGTCGTCCGGCAAAAAACTTCTGACCCGTTTCAGGCCGGTATGGAGAAGAAATCCCACATTCCCTGAGCTCAGACCAGTCACCTCACTGATCTCCTCGTAACTCAGACCTTGCTCGAACTTCAAAAGGATCACTTCACGTTGATTTTCCGAAAGCCGGTTCAAGGCCTCATGCACCTGACCCACTCTCTCCTCAAGGTCAGCACGTTCGGCAGGTGTCCGACGCCCGGAAGGCAACCTCGCCATCTGCTCATCATCCAATCCGGTGACCCGGCGTTCCTTTCGAATGACATCAAGGGCACGATTTCGACAAACGGTGAAAAGCCAAGCCTTGAGCCCGCCCTTCACTTTCTCGATGTCCTGCTGATAAAGGCGGATAAAAGTATCTTGCACCACATCCCGGGCACGTTCCGTGTCGTGTAGGAAGGTCGTCGCATAGCCGATCAGCGGGGACTCATAATCAGAGAGCGCCCGCGTCACGAAATCTTCGCGAGTGGTAATCATATCCTCATTCCCTGCTGCCATTTAGATGTTTCTTACCCCTATAACGTCGTTCACGCGAAGCCTCTTAGATCGAATTACGAAAAGATTCACTTTATTCACATTCCACATCGAAAGCTCTCAATCCCAACAACCACGATACTTTTTTTGAATTCTAAGATTTTTGTTAATAAATATTAAAAATTAAGTTGACCAATTTTTACGGTTAGTTGTAGGGTCTGCATTGTCATGAAAGTCCTCACACTCACTTCTTCGCTACTGACAGCACTTTCACTCACCGCCTTTGGACAAGGTGATTCCACTCTTCGTTCCCAAATCTCGCTCAAAGAAAAGCAGTTGGCCGAAATTCAAAAAGAATTGACGGAACTTCGTAGCAAGCTCCAAAAACCGTCGACTGAGAGTTACACCGTCCGGACCGGTGATACGGTCCACTCTATCGCTCGCCGCTTCAAAGTTTCCCCGGGCGATATCATGAAGTGGAACAAAATCCCCGACCCCACGAAACTGGGAATCGGTAATCAGCTCGTGGTTTCAGGTTCAACCCCCAAAACAAGCCCATCCATTTCAAATAACGCGACATCGAGCGCTTCCCCGGAAGACTACGTCATTGCCAAAGGTGACACGTTCTACTCGATCGCCCGTCGTCATAAGATGTCACTGGCACAGCTCCGCGCTCTGAATCCTGATGTCAGCACTCATCAGATCGCGCCAGGACAGAGCTTGAAAGTTTCGGGGAAAACTCCCGTGAAGTCCCGGAGCATTGCTGAAATTCCTGTCGTTGTGGTCAAAAAGCCCGCCACCCCAAAGCCACAGCCCGTCGACAGGACACCAGAGAAGACTTCAAGTTCAACGAACACAGTCTCCACGGGCAGCACGTTAAAGAACAGTCTATCACAGACCACTGAAACGGTGGCCAGGGAGACCAGCCAAGTCCCAATTTCCACGCCACCTTCTCCGCCGGTTGTGAAGGATCCCGAGCCCCGTTCATCGGCTGCTGCCATCATCCTTACTGGCGAAATCACCTTCGATGCTTTCGCCAGCAAACATGGCACCAGCACTGACCAACTCAATGCCCTCAACGGATGGAACCTTCCAAAATCGACGGTTCTTGCCCGTGGCTCCGAGATTTTTGTGCCTAACTAAACGCGATTCATAAAAACATTTTTCTAGGGTAAAAGGCAGGGCGATGCCCGGTAGTTTTAAAAACTACCGGGCATCAACTTTTTCAGGGCACCTCCGCAGCTACTTCTTCCAACTGGCAACGACTTCCTGCACGTTGCCATTCCGGTCGGCATATTTGACCAAGCCGTGCTCCAGACCGTATTCGTGAACCTCTTTGGTCACTTTCACGTCATAGCAGCAATACTCGGCGATATTGAGCATGTGCTCCTTGTCGCCGGTTTTTTTATAAAGCTGCCACCACTTCAGAGCATCGAGACCATCAGCCGTTTTACTGGCATTCAAGGAAGCCTTCGCCACCGCATCAAGCTTTAGCCGGTGACCCAGAATCTCTTCCAAATCCAGCATCATGTCGCAATTGATCGTCTGGCTGGCAAGATCGTAGATCGTGTAGGCTTGCAAAACCGGGTAGTCGAACTGCACATGATTGTAGCCCACGACGAGGTCAGCCTTGATCAATTGCTCCACCAGATCGGCCACATTTTCTTCGTCAAAAATCTGGTATTGCCCCGTTTCAGTCGAGTAAGTCACCCCGACGGACATTCCCATCTTATCCTTGTGGGCCGATCCCCCAACGTCCCCGAAGCTCCGCTGGGTTTCCAAGTCAAAATATACGATTCCAGGCACGTGCGTGTGATACGAAACCGCACCTGCCTGAGCAAGAAGCACTTCATTCTTCTCTCTCAATTCCGCCAAATCTCACATCGGCCATTTCCCCTGTCGCCTCATCTCCTCCTCAACCTGTGGCCACACTTCCGGTAAAACCAAAGCAACCTTGGCACCACAAATCACAATCAAGAGAACCCAGTAGATGAGGACCTTCTTCGAGGACAGGCTCTGGCTTGACACTTGAAAGCCACTTTGAAGATCCCAAAGTAAGCCCCCTTTTTTGAGACCAAACCAAAGGCTCAGGCAATGCCCGAGAAACATCAGAATAGGCTCCATCATCCCCATTCCTAAAATCCAGACCCGCATGGAACGGATCAAAGCCTGCCCTGTTGTGAGCCGCTGTCTCAGCCGGGTTTCCACCCTCAAGCCAAGTAACCACTTCCCCGGAGTGAACCCAAACGAACTCACCAGCGCCCCCTCCATCAGAATCGCCGGCACCAGAATCGCGACAATCAGCCAACCGGACAAATCCTGCCGACCATTGAGCGTAAACCCCATGAGGACGAAGATTCCATTTAGGATCGCCGAATACAGGACAAAATCGAAGAAACGAGCTCCCAGTCTGAGCCAAGGCCGAAACGGCGGCATCGTCAGCGGAATAGGCGGCGGAACCGCCACTTTTTTTTCAAATTCCCCGGTCAGCACCGCGATCTCTGGAGCCGGAACCCATCCATCGGCTCCCTCATGCCACACTTTGGTCTCTTCACCAACCTCGCCTTCGCCAATCATTTCGCGAACCTCGTAGTCCTCAAAAGGACCACTCTTCTTCCCGTCTTTAATAATCCAAAGAACCATATTTCCTAGAGATTTCGGAGAGATTTGGCCGGATCCCGGAACGCAGCCATTAATGCCGGAACAAGAGCTGCCAAGAGACACAAGACAACCGCCACGACGCAGATCACGCCCAACTGGCCCCAGACAATCTCTGCCGGTAATTCACTCATGCCATGAAATTCGGCCGGAAACGGATCAACCCCAAATCCCCGGATCACCGCCATGACTCCCTCCCGATATCGAATCGCCAGTAAGCCCAGCCCTAAACCAAAAACCACCCCGCCAATTCCCACAATCAGCCCTTGGTAAACAAACACTCTCACAATCTGCGATGGTCTCGCTCCCAGCGCTTTCATCACCCCAATCTCCTGACGCTTCTGCACCGTCACGGTATACATGACCGCCGTGATACTAAATGCCGAGAGCAAGGTAATGAACGAAAGCGCAAAGCTCATCATGATCTTCTCAGTCTTCACCAATTGGAAGCGATCCGCATGTGTCCTCATCCAGCTCTGAACGATCCAGTCGTCCCCCAATTTGGCCTGTAAAGAAGCGGCATGCCTCTCGGCATGATACGGATCATCGATTCTCAGACCAATCGACTCAACCACGCCAGGGAGCCCCTTCAACTCCATCCCAATCGTAATCGGGATGAAAAGATCAGGCCCCTTTGAGCGCTCGCTATCGGAATAAACACCCTGAATCCTGAGCGTTTTTGGAACCACGAATTCCTTAATATTGCGGAAGGCCTCATTGTCAGCCTTCTCCATGTCAAGATCACGGAGTTCGCCGAGCTTCCCGAGAATCCAATCCTTCGATCCCGCCTCAAAGTAGTCGAACTCACCTTCCCGACGAACATTCTGGTTCAAAAATCCCAAAATCTCAAAAATGAGGTCTCGCTCCGCCTGCCGCATCGCCTGTCCCTCCGTCGTCACAATCCCTTCCGGCTTTTCAATTTGGGTCGGAACCAAATCCTGCAGCAAACGGTAGGCCTGCAAAATATCTTCGGAAGGAGATTCCTCCTCATCTCCCTTCGGCTGAAAGAGCCGCTTGATCTCGCTTTCAAATCGTCTGAAAGCATCCGAATAAAGCTCCCACGCCCGCTCGTTGGGGACATTATAAACCTCCATCACCGAATCAAAATTACTCGCCGCCATGACCCGAATGTCATCACCTGGCTTCAAGCCAATCTTATCCGCCAGCTGACTCGAAACCACGACATAGCGATCACTGTAAAGTTCCCCGCCATCGTTGATTGGCGGTAAATCGGGAAGCGGCGCAGCGCTCCCACCCGGGGGCGGTGGAGGAGGAATATCACCAGCATCCTCCAGGGGAGGTAAGGGCGGCGCTGCGCCTGCCGAGGCATCGAGGGGCGGATTAAAATCCACCGAGCTTCCCGGATAATCAGGATCCAACATCTCCTTCAAGGCATCAATCTGACCTTGATTGTTGGTATTAAAAGCCCGGAATATCGCCGGTCTCTGCCATTTATTGGTATCCAGCAGCACGAAGCCCTCCACCAACGCATAGGCACTCTCCACTCCCGGCTCCTTGGCCAGCGACGTCTCCATCTCTTCCCAATTGGGAATTGTGCCGTAGCTCGAATAAACCGAAATATGAGGAGAGTGTCCCAGCAAGGTATCCTTGAGATTTCGCTCAAAACCATTGTGAACAGAAAGCACCACAATCAAAACCATTACGCCAAACGCCACCCCGAGGAGCGAGATTAAGGTGATAATCGATACAAAGGTGCGAAGAGGATTCAAATACCTCAGCGCTAGGGTCCAACTAAATGACTTCAAGACGGGAGATCTCTAACCCTTCCAAACCCCGCCCGCAACTCCACACTTCACAGGTTGCCCACTTCCCGCCAAACTCCCGCCATGATTAAGTTCCTCCACACCCGCATTCGAGTCTCCGACCCCGCTGCTTCCATCGCTTTCTACGAAAAGGTCGGCTTCAAACTCGGCCAACAAAAAAAATCACCCCAAGGCAACGAGCTCGCCTTCATGAACCTTCCCGGCAACGACCACTTCCTCGAACTCACCTACTCGCCGGACTACAAAGTCGAATTCCCCGAAGACCTCATGCACACCTGCGTGGGAGTGGCAAACATCATCAAGTATTGCGGAGACCTCGAAGACCAGGGCATCGAAATTTGGCCCGGCGGCTGGCGCGAAAAATTTTCCTCCGGTGAACGTAAAATGGCCTTCGTCACCGATCCCGACGGCTACGAAGTCGAAATCCTCGAAGTCGACTAGTTTTCGCCCGTCGCTCAGGCGTCCCGCCTGTGTCCCAAACCAAGCCTTCATCCTTAGGCCTTTAGCCTTAGCTGTGCACCTTCTCATCGACAACTCCAACACCCGGACCAAGTTCGCCCTCGACCACGACGGCGAACTTTCCACGTGGCGAGCCGTCATTCCGACCAAGGAACTCAGCGACAAAACGCTTCACGACGCGTTAGACGCCCGCAACATTACGCGCGCCACCATCTGCTCCGTCGTTCCACAAGCTGCCGGGCTATTGGAGAATTTCTTACATGTCCCTTGCCACCGCATCTCCTGTCGGTCCCTCCTTCCAATCACCATCGACTACCCCAAACCCGAACAAATTGGAGCTGATCGCCTTGCAAATGCCGCCGCAGCGTTTCTCGAACACAAAGGACCGGCCATCGTCATCGACTTCGGCACCGCCGTGACCTTTGACGTTATTTCACAAAAGGGAGCCTACCTTGGTGGAGTCATCGCGCCCGGCACGGCCTCCCTCCGCGATTATCTCCACCAAAAAACCGCGCTTCTCCCGGCCATCCAGCTTGAGGAACCCCGCACCGCCATCGGCCGTAGCACCGAGGAAGCGATGCAAGCGGGAGCCGTCATCGGCTATCGTGGCCTCATCCGGGAAATCCTCACCGCAGTCTGTTCGGAACTCGGCGGATCCCCCACCATCCTGGCTACCGGTGGCGATGCCGCCTTAATCAGCAAGGAGATCGACGTCATAGACATCATTGACCAAGACTTGACGATGAAGGGAATTCAAGCCATCGGAGTCTCGAATTTTTAAATTTCACAAGAAAGAGCGTTTCTTGCTTCCAACCATCTTCTATTCTCCCACGACCTTATGAGTGACCTCCCTCTGGCCATCGGCATCGATTTCGGCGGAACGTCGGTAAAATCCGGCGTTCTCTATCGCGGCAATCTCATCGAAGAAGCCCCCCGAATCGAAACCCAGGAATTTGAGGAAGCACGCCCACTCATCGAGCGCATTCATCAAACAGTCGAGGAACTCCGCTCGAAACACCCGCGTATCGAAGCTATCGGAGTCGGCATGCCCGGCTTCGTCGACTTCCCCACCGGAATGGTCCACAATCTCACCAACGTCAAAGGTTGGCAGCGTATCTACCTCAAACGCGAACTCAACGAACTGGCCAATCTCCCGGTCACCGTCGAAAACGACGCCAATTGCATGGCCTACGCCGAGTGGAAACGCGGGGCCGGTCGTGGCATGCGCCACCTCGTTGCCATCACCCTCGGCACGGGAGTTGGCGGGGGCATCGTCGTCGACAATCATATGGTCCGCGGCGCTAACTTCGTCGCAGGCGAACTCGGTCAAACTTCCATCGACTACCAAGGCCCCGATGGAGCCTACGGAAACCGCGGCTCCCTCGAAGACTACGTTGGCAACCAACAAATCACCGATCTTGCGCACGCCGCCTACGCCGCCGCCGGCACCCCCAGGGAGAAATCAGAGTGCGAACCCGCCCACCTTTCCACACTCGCCCGCCAAGGCGACCAGATCGCCCTCGGAATCTGGGACAGCGTTGCCAAGATGCTTTCCACCTCCCTGATGAACTGCTGCTGGCTTCTCAATCCCGAGGCCATCATCATCGGCGGCGGAGTTGCGAAAGCCGGGGACCTTCTCTTCAACCCTGTCTCTTATACACATCTGACGCTGCCGACGATCTACTCTGTGTAGA
>CAJXVQ010000134.1 GCA_913060685.1 uncultured Verrucomicrobiales bacterium | reverse complement strand
GCGTGCCCCACCCGCCGCACCGAATTTAAGAAAGCAACACCATCGACGACATTGTAGTGCCTTTTGCAAGGAACCCTCGGTTCCATAAGCCCCCCAGCTCAACAATGCGAAACTTGGGTTAACGGCAGTCGGTTTTAACTGCATCCGCAAACACACTGACTTTCTCGAGTCTGAACACTCGAATGGTGCCCAAGTCCCCTCGATCGCTAAAAATACCTGCTTAAAACCAACCGGAAATAGCTGTCATCCTCCAGGTTCGAGAGTGGGTCGCGCTCGTCGATGTTCCAGAACGCGCGTATCTCTGCCGCGGCTTTCCAGTGGTCGGTGATCCGGCGGCTGGCTTCGAGGTTGAAAAAAGTCGAGCCGAGATCGCGGTCGACGATTGCACCAACTAAGACTTGGCTGTCCTGGGTGTCGTTAAATGCGAGCCGTATGCCACCGAAGATGTCATCCTGGAACACCGAAGCCCCACTGTCGCCGCGGCTGTCGTAGAGGTATTCCGCCAACAGACCGACATCGATGCCGGATTGTGCGATATCGTAGAAAGTGTATTCCAAGCCGCCGACTCCTGCCCAGATGGTGTCGCCCTGGCCGCTGCGCGCCAGCGCCTCGAGCTTCCATAACCAATTTTCTTTGGTATACTGGAAGTCAAGTCCAGTCTGGTGAATGATCTCGTAGCGCGGCGCGAGCGACAGCAATTCGCCACTAGATCCAATCCGCCCGGGCACCAGCGTGGGCTCGCGATTGGTGCCGTAAAAATGATACAGCCCCAGATCGATCGGCCCCTTGCTGATTGAGTAGCGCGCCGCGACATCAAAGTGCCACTCTTCGGCCGACGACTCGTATTCGGCATCATCGACGTCGATGTATGGATCTGTCCGCAGCCGACCCGACCGGCCGGGAAAGGTCCGCTCTCGGAAGTACGGCAAACCGAACATTTCGAAGGTTCCCAACTCGGTGATGTAGGCGAGCTGCACCATCGGCTGGCCAAGGCGATCCTCGATGTCGATGTTTTCGACCAGATCGATCTGGTTGATAAAATCCACCAGGTGGAAAGATTCCGCAACTCCCCAAAAAACTTTGCGGATGCCGACGTTGAGTTCCAGATTTTCAAAACGTTTCTGGACATACAGCTCGCGGATATCGAAATGAGTGCGCTGTGGATCGGCTTCATCCCAGCGGAAAAAAGGCGTCGCCGCCAGCCGCCAGCCGGACTCCTCAAACTCGAAAACAATCTCGGGCTGCAGAGCAAATGAAAAGCTGAAGCGTCCATCGTCCTGACCATCAAGCCCTGAAGAGTGTGGGAAATAGCTGGTCTCTGATTCGATGAAGCCAGACAGCTCGATCTCCGCTGCTGATTCGATTACCGCCGCGCCAGCAAGCACACAGACAGCGGCGCGCATCAGGCAATAGCAAATGGCTGTTCTGATCCGGTCCATGGTATTGTCTATCTCGCCCGCTTGAGGCTGGCTTGGTCGAAATCGCGAGCGCTGAGCCCGGTGCGAAACGACCACTGCTGAAACAGAATGTCGGTGCTCTTGCCATTTTGATGATTGATCATGCTGAACTTCGCGGCGCGCCAGTATTTTCCCAGATACCGTTGATAGCCGGAGTAGGTCAGAGTCTTGAGTTTGCTCTTTTTGCGATCGTAGTGCTCGATTTTCCAAAGTCGATATTCCGACTTGTCGAGCCAAAGGACCTGTTTGGTGTAGCCTGAGTTCTTGTAGACCGGGTAGCGTTCGATGACATAGCAACTTCTCCCGCCGAAGGATTGATCGCGAAGATACTTGTAGGTATACTTGGCCAGTTCCTCGGACAGCAGGTCTTCGAACGAGAATTCGCTGCCAACGAACGGGCCGGAACGGTTGCTCGATGAGATACGCTTCACACGTTTGAGTGCAGGCAGATACAGCCATTGGTCGTCGTTGTCTTTCGGATGAGTGTAGGTGAGTAGGGCGGTGCCCTTCACGTCGCGCGGGGTGTCGAAAACAACCAGCGTCTTGTCGCCATCGCCCTTCTGTTCGAGGCGCGAGACACGCATGCTGCGCTTGCTCGTAGCGCCCTGACGGTTACGTAATATCATGCTGGCGTTCGCCTTGCTGTCGCCGAACCCTGTGTCGCGCCGGTCGCGCTCGCTGGCAATCTCGCGACCGCGTTTCTCTGCTGTGGCTGCCCATAAATTGGAACCGGCCCAGTTTGTGAACGACAGCGCAATCACGAGCTTGATTGCGTATTTTCTATTTCTCATGTCCGATATTTTTTGAACCCTTGTTATTACCAAATTTCCAGCTCTTCAGCACTTCAAATCTTAACAAAAGTGCCGGCAAAATAAAAAAATCCGCGACCAGCGCGGCGATGATCGTAACTGCGGCGAGCTGTCCCATCCAAGCATTCAGGCGGTAGGAGGAAAGCGCGAGTACGAGGAATCCAGCAGCGAGGATCAATGATGTCGCAAAAAGGGCGGTGCCGACGGTCTCGAAGGCGTAACGCACTGAGTCGGCTGGATCGAGCTGCCCCTCGCGCCGACCTCGCAGATACTTGCTAAGAAAGTGCACGGTGTCGTCGACGACGATCCCCAGCGTCATCGTTGTCACAGTGGAGAGCGATAGTCCGATCTCGCCCCTCCAGAGAGCCCAGATTCCGAGTCCGGCGACTGCGGGAATCAGGTTGGGGACGATGCTGATCAGACCGTAAGGCAGGCTCTTTAGTGCGAGAATCAGCGCGAGCGTGATCAGGCCTAGAGCGACGATGGATCCGTAGACCATCTGTTGCAGGTTACGCTCGGAGACATGGGAGAACATCACTGATGGGCTGGTCGGGATGGCTTGCATCTCCGGGGGGACGTTCGCCTTCAGCCACGCGTCTGCGCTGGCAGCCAGCTCACGCAACTCCACCGTCGTAAGATTCGCGATCGTTACCGTGAACCGTGTGGCCGAGACGTCGAGGTTGACGCGATTGTTCAAATCGAGACCCATCGGCAGCGACATTGTGTAGAGCAGGTGATACTGCGCCCCCAGCTCGCGAGTCTCAGGAATCTTGTAGAAAGTTGGATCGTCAGCGTGCAGGTGCTTGTTCAGGCGCATGGCGATCTCGCTGTAGGCGGTGACATGAACCACACCTGGCTGCTGCTCGTACCAGCGGCGAAAGTTTTCGACTGCCGTGAGATATTCCGGTTTGCCGATGCCACTGGGCTCACCGGAGTCGAGCGAGTATTCTATCAGGTAGATCCCAGTGAGGTTCTCCATGACGAACTCGGAGTCGGTGCGGAACTCAATTCCTGGCGCGAAGTAGTCGACCCAGCGGTCGTTGAGCTCGTTGCGTGGAATCATTGCCGCGAGGAAGACTGCGGTTGCACCACCAGCCAACAACAGGCTGCGGTGGCGGCGGATGACGAACTCGGCGAAGCGACTGATGGCCGGCACCGCCCCATCGCGTCCAGGTTTCCGGGCCCGCAGCCGGATCGGGATCAGTGACAGCAGCGCTGGCAGCAGCGTGACCGAGAGGAAGAACGCCGCCATTGTGCCGACGGCCGTCATGTTACCGAGATCCCGGAACGGGCGCGCCTCGCTGAAATTTAAACTGAGAAATCCGATCGTCGTGGTCAGGCTGGTGATCATTACCGGGTTGAAATTGATCCGCAGCGACTCGATAATTGCGTCGTTCTTGCTGCGCCCGCCGCGCATCTCTTTGAGCATGGTCACGAAAATGTGGATCGTGTCGGCCACCGCCAGCGTCATGATCATGATCGGGGCAACCACGGAAGGTGGCGTCAGCGCGATCCCGGTCCAGCCACCAAAACCGAGTGCGGCCCAGGAGGAGAGAAAAATGATCAAGAGCGAGGTCGCCGTGCCACCGAACGAGCGTAGCAGCAGAAACATCACCCCGATGCAGGCTGCGAACATCAGCGGCCACAGCGTCATCATATCGCGTTTGGTGTTTTCCTCGAACGCGTAGTCGAGCATGACAACTCCGGTGAGATAGACCATCATCCCTTTGTGTTCCGATTCGAAATGGGCGGCCATCTCACGCACCGCCGCCACGGTTTCTCCCAGGGCCTCCGGGTCGCCGGCAGGGATGTCCATTGTGACGTTGATTCCGGTAACGCGGCCGTCCGCCGAGACCAGCTTGTTTCGAATCAACGGGTCGGCGAGGGCGATCTCACGAATCTCGGCAGCGCGCTCGGCGCTGAGTTCTGCGGGGTCTTCGACAAGATCGCTGACGATGAGTTCGTCGTCTTCTGCCCGGGAATATTGGAAGTTGGTCAACGACTCGACGCGAGAGTTGTAGGGCAGGCTCCAGGCCTCAGCTGTGAGTTCTGCCACTGCCCGCAGATTGGCTGCCGAGAAAATATCACCGTCCTCCGGCTCGACTGCGATCAGGACGCTGTCGCTTTTCGCGTAGGTGTCCTGCAGGGCGTCATAGTTGACCAGCGAGGGATCATCCTCATCGAAGTACGCCCGATAACTCTTATCGAGGGTCAGCTGGCGAGCACCGTAGCCGAGGATTAGCATGCACACCAATGGTCCGAAGACGAACGCCCAACGCTTGCGTAAGATCGTCTTTGCCCAAGTGACAATGATAGAGTCGTAGTTACTCATCGCAGATTGGCCATCGGCCGACATACTCCCAACCTGACGGAACAGATATGTTCCAGCCAGCCAAGAAACATCATTTTGACGAGATCCTCTTCACTGCGACCATTGTGCTCTGCGGGATATACGGCTTCGCTGACATCGGAGAATTTTATAACGGAGAACACCTTCATACCCTTAATCGCCTTGACGGGTTTCCCCTTCCTTAGAGGGTCACAGAGTTTGCATGCTCGGGCACTTTGTGTTGACCAGGATGTTTTTTTTGGCGCTCACCACGTAGCCCACCTTCTTTTGATCGAGCCATTTCAACCATTGTTCTCCCCCCAAATTCCCGGTCCATGGTCAGTCAATCAATGACCCCGGCCTTCATCCAGCTAAGGAAACGGGTGAAGAGCTTGATGCGCTGCGGGGTGTTGGAATTGCCCCGCTTCGTAGCCTGTGACAAGACCCTCCGGACGATGGGATGGCGACTTTGTTGACGACGATTTTGCTCGTGAGAATGTTGATGGGACGTTTGCCGTTCTAACAATTTGTCCGGTCCATGGAAAGGACCCAGCTTTCAGCTGACTTGGGGGTTTTAGTGAGGATCAGGCGGCCAGCCGGGGAAAGAGATAAGGAACACTTGAGGAAGATGTTTTGGAATCTTTGGTTGCAGTTTTCGTTCTTCGCGCCGGTGAGGTTTTGGTTGCGAGAATGGTGAGATTCAAGGTGCGGTGTCGAAGCTGGCTGGAAATGGGAATCGTTAAGCACTTGAGGCGGGCGGGATTCAGATCGAGGAAGGAATCGAGTTCTTTATTGAGCACCCTGATTTTGGGCTGACATCTGAAATGCATGCTTTTCCCCAGATTGTTTCTCTCATTATGAGCGATTTAGGGGAGGGGGCGTGTCGTGTGGCTTCCCAAGGTCAAGATCGACCACCCCTCGCAGGGCCACAGGCCCGCGCCGCGTGCTTGTCGCTCCCCGCAGCTCTTGATACTCTCCCCCGATGAATCACGCGCTCCGCCTCTTCCTGGCTCTTACCTTGCTTTCGACATGCTTCAGCCCCGGCGCCGAGGCACCGCTCAAACGCTACCTCTACATGACTTCGCCCGATGGCGCACAGCAGCAGGGGCGCTCGGGCACCGGCATCCTGATCTTCGATATCGACGACGGGCACAAGTTCGTGAAACGCATCGAGATGCCGATCTTCGAGGAAACCCTGCGCGGTTTCACCGGCTGCACCAAGACCGGAAAACTCTACTACTCGACCCACCAGGGGACGCTTGGCTGCTTCGATCCAGAGACCGGGAAGACGGTGTGGGAATCGAAGTTCAAAATGGGCTGCGATCGATCGTGCATCACGCCTGATGGTAAACGCATCTACGTGCCGACCGGTTGGTGGTTCCAGACCGAGGACAGCGGCTTCATCGTTGTCGATGCCAGCAACGGCGAGAAGATCGACCACATCAAAGTCGGCAAGCAGGCGCACAACAGCATCGCCAGCCTCGATGGCCGTTTCGTCTACCTCGGCACCCAGACAAAGCTTACCCAGTTCCGCGCCGAGGACGGTCATCCGGTGCAGGAGATCAGCCCGGTCGGCGAGTCAGGCGTGTTTCCCTACTGCGTCGACAGCAAGAATCACTGGGCATTCGTCTGCCTGGGTAAACACGTCGGCGTCGATGTGGTCGATTTGAAAGAGGGCAGGGTCACCAGCCGCCTGTTCGCCACCGACCCGAAGACTGGCCGGAAAATCAAACACCGCACGCACGGTGCCGGCATGACTCCCGATGAGACCGAACTGTGGATCAGCGATCAGGCCGGCAAGAAACTCTTCGTCTTCGATATCACCAAACGCCCGCCGGAAGCGAAGGGTCATGTCGATCTGAGCATGGGAGGCCACGGCTGGATTACCTTCAGCCTCGATGGCAGGTATGCCTACTCGCATACGCCGGATATCTTCGACGTGAAGACCAAAAAGAAAGTCGCCACCCTCAAGACTCCCGACGGTAAAGAATTCGCCAGTTCCAAGTTCATCGAGGTCCAGATGCGTAGCGGAAAAGTCGTGCGCATTAGCAACGAATTTGGACTCGGGCGAGTCGGGTTCGGCCAGTAGACCGGAGTTCCAGATCCTGTCGGAAAACGAACAGCTGCTGGCAATTTTCTCTTTGGATGGTGTGCTGATAAAGTGGCTCCTGTGATTCATTGGCCACTTGGGCGAGGCGCTTTAATCGACCCAGGGACGAGCCTGTTTGATGATAATATCACCCGTAGCGGTGATTTTATATTCGATCTCCATGGCGAAGGTGGAATTGCCTCGATATAAGGTTTTGAATCGGTTGTGGAGGTTGGCCATGTAGCCTCGAAGTTCCAGTGCCTGCTCACGGGTCATCACGGTTTCCCCGTCTGGGATCAGGTTCGAGTGGCGGATGTATTGAATCTCATAGCCTCCATTTCCCGAGAGATTGGCAATGGTGAACTCATCGGGGAGCGAGCCGGGTTCGGGGTTGGTGATGAGATTTTCTCCAACCTGGACGTTCATGTAGTGCCCAACCCAGCCTGGGCCCGGGAGATACGGATTCTTCGTGACGCCAACCCCGTTGGCCTCCTCGGCCGAGTAATTCGGGTGGATGAGGATCCCCATGGCGGCCGTCATGTGGTCGATCCTCCAAAACTCGCGTTCCTCGAAGGCCCGGTAGGTCCAAAGGCCGGCCCATACCTGCTTTGCCGATTTTGCAAAGTGTCCTTCGTTTGGATGGTGCGAATAGGAATCGTAGAGGCCCGCACCATTGAATCCCTCGAGGTCTTCGTTGTTGGTGCTCGAACGGAAGCGGATCGAACGGCTGGCGGGGAACGTTTCCTGGATATCACTGAGAGCGGTGCTGAGCCAATACGGGAGAACTCCGAATTTCGTGATGCGCTTGCGGAATGCCTCAAGCGCGGCTTCCCGGGTGGCGGGGTCGGTTTGGAAGGTGGCGTCCGCCATCATTTTTTCAGCCTCGGCGTAGTAGCCATTAAACTTCATGAACTCGTCGTAGAAATAGAATGGCACGGCGAACCCATCAGGGGTCACCGCTGGCAAGAAGCTGCTCAGTTCGGCGAGATTCGCGGATTTTGAGCCGAAGGCATCCGCGTTCTCGAAACCGATGTCCGACAGCGATTCGATTGTGGTCTGGTTGAGATTGCGGATTGGAAGCTGTGGAATGGTGGGCCTGATGGTGTCGAAATAAGTATCAACTTCGCTTTGTGTTGCCGCTCTGATTTCAAATCCGTCCGGTCCGACTTTGAGGTAGACGTTTTCGCCGAGCAGCGGTGCAATTTCAGGGTGAGCAGAGGCCTCGAGAAGGAAGGCGTTCGGGGTGCCGTTTTGTTTGGCCTTGAGGTTGATGTGGGAAAGAGGGGTCTGCTGGGTCTCTGTAAGGATCCCTGAAACATGGGAAAGATCGTTTGGGATGGTGCGCAGGATGACAACGTCTCGTACGGACACCGTCTCTGTTCCGGTGATTAGGCGGAGCCGCCCGTAGCACTCGCCGGGATTGAGCGCCGAGTAGCTGACATTGCCAAACAGCTGTTCAGCGAAGATTGTCCTGATATTGGTCTGCGCGTAGTCTGCTGCTTCCGTTTCGAGGAGACCGCGTTGGGTTTCACTGGCCGGATGGTAGGCGATGTTGCCATCGAGAAACGGCATTCCCGCGGTGATCAGGCTGAATGCCTTTTCGACGAAACGGAAGGCGACCGGATCGGTCGGCCAAAACTCGAAGGTGTAGATTCCCTGGCGCCCTTCCGGGTCAAGGTAGTTGTCGTGGGCGACGATGCTGCCGGCGAGGTTCTTGCGGTTGGTGTTGGTGAAATAGGTGTCATTGGAGAAGGACGAATTGCTGCTGTACCTTCCTACGCCCATCGCAAAGGCCGAGTGGTAGATGTGGGTCTTGCTATTGACGAAATAGAGTTCCGGTGAATCGGTATTGATCCCAAAGATTACGAATTTCACCTCGCGGATGTTCTGGGCGCCCGGGAAATTGTCCCGGTGGGAGAGTTCCTCGTATTTGGCCCGGTCTGGAAGCTGGGTGGTGCCGTTTCTCGCCGTAATGACTGGTGCAGGGTTGAGGGGATTGAGGATTCCGGGCGATTCAAGTTCGGTTATGTCGTTGGTTCCGTCGCCATCCGTGTCGACCGGCGAGGCGACGTCATGCAGGACGGTTCGCATGAATCCGTGGCGGCCGAACGGGGCGTTGTCGCGGACCTCGACCGGGGTTGCCGCACCGCGCACGATAGCGACCGATTTCCACGGGCCGAGTGGGGACTGGCTTCGCTCGACGACGGCATAGCGGCTCTCCGGAAGGTCCAAGATGAGCTTGAGGACACCGCCGGGGCTTTCATCGACAGACGTGATGGGTGATGCCGAATCGTCAGCGTGTGACGTGGCTATCAGAAGGGCGAAGGGGAGGAGAGCGGTGGCGAGAAAGCGACCGTGAAAAGGGACCATATGATTGAATGTATACGAGTTTCTTGACTATGCGAGGAGTTTGGCTCGACTACGGCCTCTGCTCGACGTGGGTGCGGATGTAGATTTCCGATGCGGAATCCACCGCTTGTGCGGAGCGGAAGGTGAGGCTTGATGTTCCGTCGTCGTTGGCCGTCTCATCGACCAGAACCACCGCGGTCGGGCCGGATTCCCAGTTGATCAGGTCGGAGCAAATTTCCGCGCTAATGATCATGTCCTCGGCAGCAAGATCTCGTTGGATCCTGATGAGAAGGTATTCGTCGATGGCACCGCCGACCTCCAAGGGCTCCACTGATCCCTTCGGGAAGGGGGTGTTGGAGGGATCGCTGTCGTCTCCTCCGAAAGCGTGCTCGAGCAGGGCGTCGAGGCCGTCCTTGTCTTCGTCCGCTCCAGCAACACCGTCGAACGGTGGCGCGGCGTCGGATGATCCCGGGTTGCCTCCCGGCGCGGTACTGCTGCGCCAGTTGCTGGCAACACTGTGGTCAGGCAGACTCCCCGGATCGATCAATACCAACGAGCGGCCGCTGACGTCGGGCGGGGTCGGCCAGGGCCGCTCATCGTCGTAGACGAAATCGCGAATCACGGTGCCGGCGCCGAATGAGAGTTTGAGGCGCTCGCCGCCGTTGCTGAGGCTGTTCGAGGAGGAGAACTGGTATTCGCCTGCGACTGGCAACGCGTCACCATGTGCCGCTTCGAAAGCGGCGAGGTTTTCGACCACGAGGACATAGTCGCCGGGGGCGATGCTGGTGATCGCGGATCCGGCGAAGTCAAAATCGATGCCCTTGGTGAAACGCACCTCATTCAGGTCGAGAGTCGCCGGACCGACGTTTTTGATCTCGATAAACTCCAGCGCCGATCCGCCCTCCGACTTGTACATGATCTCGCTGATCACCAGCCCATCGACGTACTCGCTGAGATCCGGCGTCGAGGTGACGAACTCGACCGCTTCCGACCAGTGACTCCAACGACCGTCGAGGCCCTGGTGGCGCACGCGTGCGCGGTAGTGCTTCCCTTCTTTGACGGCGCTTGGCGGGAAGTTGAAGCTATTGGAGAACGTATCGAGAACGTCGCTCGCCCAGAAGGTGTCAATTTCGTAACGCCAGGGCTCTCCCGCCACGTAATCCGCGCTCCCGGAGTTGTAGATCTCGCCGATCCGCCACTGCATCTTCGCGAAGTCAGAGCCGTCGTTGCCTGCGGCGAAATCGCTGCAGCTGAAGCTCAAGTCATTGGTCGGGAAGCCCGCTGTCCCGGTGTATTGAATCGTTGGGGTCGCGGGGATCCGGGTGTCGTCGGATATCGCCGCGAGCCGCGAGCCGCCAAAACCGGTCGGGACGATAAAACTTTTGATCCAATCCACCATCCCGGGAAAATCGGCGCTGCTCAGCGTCCTGCTATGCTGCGGGAAGCGCGTCGAGGTATAGGGGTTCATGAAGAATAGCATTCCCTCATTGCCACCGCTGCCCTCGATCTTCGTTGAGCGTGGATCCTGATTCCAACGCGCCGCATCCAATTCGGCCCATCCGCTTGTGCCACCGGTGCCGCCGAGCGTCGCGACCAACTCGTCGACCTGCGTCCCACCCTGATCGTTATTGAGGAGCAGGTCGCGCAGCTCGCGGGCGCGGTTTTGGAAACGGATTTCCAATTCCGGGTGGGTCAGACTTTTGCGGAACTGTTCGAGCGGTGCTGTTGTTTCCACCCCGTTCGGTCCCCAGCGGTCAAACTCCTCATAGAGCAAGTCGACATCCCAGGGGATCATCGTCCACTTCCCGGTGACCGGGTTATGGTAAAGGTTCGAGTTCTCCCGGTCGCGCAGATCCGAGTGGTTGAGCGCCTCGACCACCGAGCGGTAGGAGAAATAGCTGTCGAGGTCGACGTTCTCCTCCCACCAGGAAGCCGGCTGGACGGGGGCGCGGTTGTAACCATCGTCGCCGGTGCCGGTAAAGGCGAACAGGTCGCTGAGGTCGTCCGGCTGACCGGAGGCCTCATTGATGAGACTGCTGCTGTTAAAATGCATGTTGAAGGTATTGCCGTCCGGCAGCTCGCGCTCGTCGAGGAAGCGGCGATCCGCGTGGTCGATCGCCAGGAAGAGGCCCCAGTTGTCGCCGTCGAACTGGTCCGCTGGATTCTGTTCGGCGGCACCGTCGATCACGCGCAAATGGAAGTAATTGGCATTGCGCGAGACGATGCCCGCCCGCTCCCAGAAGCGGAAGGCGAGCGCCTCATCGAGGCCGGCCGCGCCGCGGTTTGCAGGGTTCCACGGACTTGCCAGAGCACTCCAGTTCAAGGTGCGCACCTTCTCTTTGTAGGCCTTGCCATAGTCGTCGCGCCCCTTGAAATAATGGCCGCGGTTGAAGCGCATTTTCCATTTGTTCTTGCCGGTGTTGTAGGCCGACTCGGCACCGCGGATGCGGTAGTGGATATGGTCGTAGACCACTCCATCGTAGACCAGCGCGCCCTCCCAGCGGTAGACATCGTCGTTGAACGCCGGGTCATACTGGCAGGCGGTGATATCTTCGGCGTCGGAGATGAGATGGTAGATGGGCAGTGAGTTCATCTGCGCCTCATCGAAATTGAGAGTCTCGGTCTGCCCGGGGATAGCAGCGCCTTGCCACGCGGGGGCGCCATCGTAGGTGAAGAAGGCAAAGTTGGCTGAGGGGTCGTCACGATAGGGCACCGTCACTGTAAACGAGGTGTTGTCGGTGGCCCCGATGCGATAGCGGGTGAGGCGCCGGTGCTTCTGCAGCGAGCCAGGGACGGTGACGCTGAAGATCGAATCGCCGGCCACCAGATCACCGTGAGTGCCGTCATCGACCATGGCGATCGCCGTCCACTGGGTGTTGTAAGTAAAGTCAGTCATCCGGATGTAGCTGCCGGGCTCGACCAGTTGGTATTCGAGATTCACGCCGAAAACTCCATCCGGATCGGTGATCTTGGCGGTGATCAGGACATCTTGCCCGGTCGCCGGCTGCTGCGGCGAGTGGGAGACCTGCCGCACCTGCGGCGGGGCGTCCTCGGCGAGCACCGAATTTTCCGCGCCAGGGGTCGGCAACGCCGGTTGCCCCACACCGCTTGCGGGGCTGATCAGCTGGAGGTCCAAACCGAGATCGCTGCTGCCGACGCGGGCGTTGAAAAGTTGAACGCTGACCGTATTGATTCCCTCGACGAAGGAGCCGCTGGCTTCGAGTGTCTCCACCACCGAGGCGTTTTCGGCATAATTGCCGGACGCTTCATCGCTGAGGGCGGGTTCATCGCCGGTCTGCCCCGGCATGTTCTCGCGATAGACCTCGACCCCGTTGATCCACAGGACGAAACCGTCGTCGAGCATGAAGCGCAGCTGCAGTGCCGGTGGGATCTCGCCGGGGGCGATCGTGAATTCGTTGCGCAGGAACAACGAGCTGTAAGAGCCTCGCATCCCGCTGATTCGGGTCTTAAAAATCATGTTCCCGACTCCCCCGAATCCAATCGGCAATGTCGCGGGATTCCAGCTATTGTCCTCGACAAAACTGGTCTCGCGCCAGTCCCCAACCGGCGAGGACGCTTCGCTGTCCCCGGGACGCCAACGCCAGCCCGTTCCAGAGGCCGGAAGTACGAAGCGTTTCGGAAGCAGGTCGGGCGGCACCGCGCTGCGCCACGATCCGCCCAGATCGTTGTCGAGCGAGGGATGGATCAGTTCCATCGATTGCCCGCCACCGCCTGCGGCGGTTGGCCAGGGGAACGCCGTTCCATAATCGACGCGATCGATTTCTGTGCCGGGTTCGTCCAAGAGGAGAATGCGTTCGCCATCGTTGGAAAGTTTGCCCTCCCAGGGACCGAGTGCCGCGACACCGTATTCGGCGAGTAGCGCCGCCGGATCCGCCGCCACGACAAGGTAGGCGCCGGCCGCTAGATCTTGTTCTGGAAACGTGAAAGTGACCGCGTCCGAAAGTTGTAATCCACCCAGCTCAACCGAAGTCGCGCCGTTGTTGTAAATCTCGATGAACTCGGTGTCGAACTCGTCGCCGGGCTGGTAGTGGATTTCGTTGATGACAAGGTCGTCGGAAGCCGCTCCCGCGACACCACAAATTGCGAGCGCACACAGGCTGAAAATCAAAGGAAACTTAATCGGACGAGACACAAGCATTGGGGGATAAAGGAGGTTCACCCGATGTGAGTTCATACACCGGTGTTACTTGCTCGCAGGCTATCCAGCTGCGGTATCCATTGCAATAGAAAGTCTGGGCGGGCGTGCTCGAGCACGTGGCGCGAGTCTCCGAACTCATGATTCAGTGACACGTTCCCATTCTCTCGCTCTAACAAAGGTGTCACCTCCAACCAGACTCACGCAAATCGCCGGGCAGCCTGCCCTCCTGCCGGAATTTACGATTGGGGTGGGAAGCCCGGGTGCTTCGTAATGGGGATCGGAGAGGGGGATATTTTGAGAAGATCGAGAGATTTCTAAGAAAAGATGATTTTAGACGTCACAAATAGGGACTCAATGGTCAATATCTGTCTCTTATACACATCTGACGCTGCCGACGATCTACTCTGTGT
>CAJXVQ010000133.1 GCA_913060685.1 uncultured Verrucomicrobiales bacterium | reverse complement strand
GAGATCAGCCTCGGTCTCGTGGGCTCGGAGATGTGTATAAGAGACAGGGATCACGTCGAGACGGGAAGCGGAACCTTCGTCTCTGAAACCGATACCGGCAGCGATCCTTTGGCTCCGGACACCGATGCCGACGGCCTCCTTGATGGCGAAGAAGTCTCCCCTGCTGCCGGCGCAGCTACCAACCCAAACGATGAGGACAGCGATAACGATCAATTCTCCGACCGTATTGAACTGGAAAGAGGCACTGATCCAAATGATTCGGCGAACAAACCAACCGGCCTGCTTCCACTGACAATCAACGAGATCCTCGTCAACAACGAGACAGGGTTCGAAGACGGCAACGACCGCCGTTCGGATTGGATTGAAATTTACAACCCGAATCCCTCGTCCCTGAACTTGGCAGGATTTTATCTCACTGACGATCCGACCGAACCCACCAAGTGGACTTTTCCTTCCGTGAGTATCGGCGCCCGTGGCTACCTGATTGTTTTTGCCTCCGGCGATGACATGACCGACCCTGCTGGTAACCCTCACTCTAATTTTCGGCTCTTGGGAAGCGGTGAATACCTTGCCTTGGTCAAACCAGATCCATCACAGATCGAAGATGTGATCCGTCCGGGCTATCCTGAACAATTTACTGATATTTCATATGGCCGGCCTTCAAGCGGAGGCGGACGTCGCTTCTTTTCAAGCCCCACCCCGAACGCCAGGAATGTGGGAGCCGGCTCCCCGGGAGTGGTCAAAGACACCAATTTCAGCACCGACCGGGGTTTCTATGATGCACCCTTTGACCTCGAAATCACCTCCGCCACCCGCGAGGCCATTATTCGTTACACCCTGAATGGCTCGCTCCCCACGCTCACCAACGGCACCACTTATTCGGGCCCCATCACCATCAGCACGACCACCAATGTTCGCGCCTTCGCTTACCTTGGCTCACAAAATTTCCTCCCGACCAACGTCGATACTCATACCTACATTTTCCCCGATGACGTCGGCTCTCAGAATGCGTCCGACATGATCGCAAAAGGATGGGCTCCCAACTGGGGATACGACAGCCAGGTCGGCCGGGTCATTCCCGCTGACTACAATATGGACTCCCGCGTGGTGAATGATGACCTCAATCTACGTGGTCCCGGCTATTCACTCCGCGATGCTCTCCTCGATGTCCCATCCGTTTCTCTGACTCTACGTCAGGCAGACTTCGTACAAACCCGCAACGGGACCTCGACCACGCCATACAGCCTTTACGGAACCCCAAAGCAACGAAACTTCGAACCAACTTGCTCAATCGAATACCTCCTCCCAAATGGCGACCCCGGCTTTCAGGAGGACTGCAAGATTGAAACCCACGGGAATTCATCGCGCACCCCGTCCCGGATGCAAAAGCACTCTCTCCGCCTCACCTTCTCCACAACCACGGGAACCGGCAAACTGCAGTACAACCTCTTTCCCGATTCCCCTGTCGATGAGTTCAATAAACTCGTTCTTCGGGCCTGTTTTACCGACTCATGGGCTCTGGCATCCTGGTCTTCCCAGCGATATCGCCCCAACGACTCCCTCTACACCCGCGACGTCTGGATGAAGGAGCTTCATCGAAACATGGGCCAGCCCTCATCTTACGGAAATTTCGTTCACCTCTACGTCAATGGAGCTTACTTTGGAATCCACAATCTTACCGAGCGAATTGAGGACGACTTCTACGCCGATCACCAGGGCGGTGACAAGGATGACTGGGAAGTGAACGCCGACCTGGCAACGCCGGGTCCCCTCTGGAATTCCATGATGGCCACCCTCAACGCCGGCGTGACTGATCCGGAAGACTACGAAGTGGCCAAAACCAAGATCGATGTCGTCAACTACGCTGACTGGGTTATCCTCCACCTCTTCGCCGACTCGGAAGACTGGCCGGTCAAAAACAGCTATGCCGCCGCCAATGCCATCAGCGGGGACGGACGTTACCGTTTCAACGTTTGGGATCAGGAAATCGCTTTCGATAAATACACCTGGAATCGCTACGACGATAACCGTGAAGGAATGAGGCCATTCCAACGCCTTCGTCGAAACGAGGATTTCCAGATGCTCTTCGCTGATCGAATCTACAAACACCTTCATGATAACGGAGCTCTCACCGTGGCCAACTCGGCCAATACCCTCCTCAACATTAACAGCAAGATCGACAAGGCCATCGTTGCCGAGTCCGCCCGCTGGGGTGATGTCCAGGCCAGCACTCCTTATGGCAGTACTCCCCAGAGCTCGCCGAATATCGAAGCCGACGCTTATCCTCCGTTGCTCAATAACCCAGTCTACTTTACCCGTGAACAACATTGGCTCGTGGAACAGGAAAACGTCGTCACGAACTACCTCCCCACTTTACATGATCCGGATGACTCCCGGTCCTTCATTCGAGAGGTTCGGAAAGAGGAATTGTATCCGGATATCGATCCTCCCGGATTCTCCCAACTTGGCGGAGTCGTTCCAGTCGACTTTCCCCTGCAACTTACGACTCCTGTTGGAGCTGTCTATTACACCACCGACGGCTCTGATCCACGACTCGACGGTGGAGCCATAAATCCCTCAGCCGGCAGCTTTGGAGGATTGGTCGAGAGTAGCATCATTGGTATCAACGACTTCGGCTGGACCTATCTGGCCGGCACCACCCCTCTTTCAGCCAGCAACATTGTCGTTGGAAACGGCAGCTACGGTCCCGGTGATTGGAAACATCCTTCCTTTGACGACCTGACTTGGGCGCCTGACGACCTCGAAGAATTTCCGAACAGAGCACAAGCGCCCCTCACAGGCCGCTTCAATAGCTCGGTTTCTGGAATCCAGGACCCCAAGACCTTGATCGATATCGGAGGCTTCGGAAGTGCTTATCCCACCGTCTACTTTCGTAAGACTTTTGACGTGCTCGGCTCCTCCGAAGTTGTTGACCTTAACTTCAGCGCCGTTCGGGATGACGCCATGATCGTTTACTTGAACGGTCGTGAAATCTACCGCGATGCCTTTCCGAATCCCGTCGTCAACTACTCCGACTTTGGCCCCGTGGACTCCGAAAGTGATCCGATCGAATTCAGATACAGCCTAAATCCCGGTGAGCTGCTTGAAGGAGAAAATATCCTCGCCGTTGAACTCCACAACGAAAGTTCAGGAAGCTCCGACCTTGGCATCATGCTCTCGATGTCAGCTCGTAGGGAAGGTCCGGGAGGGAACACGCTTAGCCTGACCCAGACCGGCACTGTCAAAACCCGTGTTCTGCTCGATGGCGATTGGTCCGCTCTCCGCGAAGCCGACTTCATCGTTGGAACCCCCGGAGCCGCCGGCAATCTCGTCATCTCTGAGATCATGTACAATCCCCAAGGTGCCGATGAGAATCTCGAGTTCGTCGAGATCCTCAATATCAATCCTGAGCTGACCGTCGACCTCACCAATGTCTCTTTCACCGATGGCATCCTTTATACTTTCCCCTCCGGCTTCACCCTACCCGCACTGGGTCGGGTTGTCATTGCCAAAGACCGCGACACTTTCATTTCAACTTATGGCTCAAGCGGGTTTTCCCTCGCTCCTGGAAATTTTGAGAGCAGCCTTTCCAACGGCGGCGAGACTCTCGTCCTTTCGGGGAACGATGATTCCATCATCCAGAGTTTCGATTACGACGATGAACCCGCAAATGGGTGGCCCGCCGCGGCTGATGGCTTTGGCCCCTCTCTTGTCATGATCAATCCGCTTTCCAACCCCAATCACGGTATTGGCTCGAATTGGACGGCCTCGCTTCTTTCCGGTGGATCTCCGGGTCGCCCGGATGTCCCTTATCCCGAAAATCCGGAAAGCGATGATGACGACGATGAGCTAAACAATCTGGCCGAATATTTCTTCGGAACCGATCCCGCCATCGCAAATGGGAATCCCCTTTCACTTCTCCAGGGAGAAGACGGCTTCGAGCTCACCTTCAAGCGCAATCCCTTCCTTGAAGGTGTCACTTGGGAGATTGAAGCTTCGAACGATTTAGAAGATTGGGATTCCCTGAATACCGTCTTACCATCACCCGTTGTCACTGCGACCGGTCTCCTGAAAGAATCCGTAATGATCGACACCGCTGAAGCGAAAAACTTCTACCGCATTCGTATCATCACCACTCCTTAGAAGGGCCGTTTTCACGCACGTAAAACCAGCAAAAAACATGCGCCCCTGCCCTTGGTCTCACCAAGTTTAAGATCTCCTCCCAGAGCCCGGGCCAGTCGCCGACAAAGCGCCAATCCCAGTCCCACGCCCGGTTTGTCGTGAGCTGCCTCATGGGCACTTTTATGAAACGCCCGAAAAAGCCGCTTCTTTTCTGCACGATCAATCCCGCGCCCTTCATCGCGCACCTCGAAAATCACACCACCACGCCCCCTAAAGACCTTTAGTGTGATTCGTCCTCCGCTTCCTTCAGGCAATCCGTATTTACAGGCATTATCAATCAGGTTGAAGAGGATCTGCTCCACCGCGGTCACATCGGTCTCAACCCTCAACGGATCATCTTCCATTTCAATCGATAACGCAGCACCCTCTTGATCAACACGCCGCTGGAGTACCGGCCGCATCCGTTCCACGAGATCCTCCACTGCGAGTTTCTCAAATTTGGACCGCGCATTCCCACGCTCAATTTGTGAATAGGAAAGAACGTTTTCGACCAAATGATTGAGACGTTCTGATTCACTCAGCATGGTACGAAGATAATCTTGGCGCTTTGCTTCATCCGTCACCATCCCTTCGACCAACATCTCAGAGTAGAGTCGAAATGTTGTCAATGGAGTGCGTAACTCATGGGTCACCGAGGACACGAAAGCAGCCCGCCTGGCACTCAGCTTCATCACCCCCGCAAGGAGGAGATACAGCGCGAGCAGCGCAAGCACAGCCGCCACCCAACCGGCGATGAGAGTCTTTCGCAACGGAGTAAAAGGTGGCATCTCAACCTCCGGCGTCGCCCCTGGAAGAAGAGCCCAAGGGAGAGAGACAAGACGCGCTGTCCTCTCTGCAGCCCCGTCGCTTCTCACCAGGGAAGCGCTGCCCAAATCCACCGGCACTTCGGCCATGAGAGCGCTTTCGAGAATATCTCTTTTAATCCACAGGCCTTGAAAAACCCGGCTTCTCAATCGTCTGACTTCACGTATAAAAAACAGCTCCTCTCCCTCCCAAATCGGCATAAAAGGTGAAACGCTCATAATCCCATCGGGATTCACAATCGGAACAGGAGCGAGGGATTTGGCATTATCCCATCCCGTCGATTTCTGAGCGGCCCGGTCGAGGCGATTATTAATCGACTTGGATCGGGCCCCTTGTTCCTGCTTGGTCAAACTGTCCTGATACTTCACCTTCTCCTCGGGCTTCCCGGGAGCAATTTGTTGGGCATTTTGGACCAACCAGTGATTGGCTTCTTCGGCATCATCCACTTCGGCCTCTTCAAGCTTCAAGCCCTCGCCAAACATCGCCGCTACTTTCGGCACCATTGGCAACACTGTTTTAAGTTGCGCAAACCGGGCATCCATTTCCTCAAGCCTCCCCTCGCCCAAGCCCGCACCGAGGGCCCGCTCCCTTTGATTCCCAATCGGAACTTGCGGCGATGTCACCAGACCATCCGAACCAAGTTCAAAATGAAGCGCTACAAACTCCAGTTTCTCAACCAGCAGGGGCGATGGTTGAAGAACAACCCCTTGCTCCACATTCTGAAAGTGATTGGTCAGAATATTGGAGGGGGAAAAGAAGGCGCGATAAACCATCGGGGCCCTGAGATTCTCAGCAACCAAAAGATCCGATCCGATCCCGTCCATCCGCGAAAGCGATAAGCGAACCCTCTCTCCCAGAAGCGAGGCAGCCTCGGCTTCAACCCTCTCTTTTTCCGACGTCAAGGCACGCTGCGTGATCCAGGCGAACATTCCCAGAATGAGAAAAGCACATCCCGCCAAGACCGACCAAATAAGCCACGAACGATTCATGATCCTGATACCAGGCGATACCCCCGGCCACGTACGGTTTCCAAAATTTCCTGGGCATGATCACCCATCTTCTTGCGGATGTGTGCGATGTGCATGTCCACCGTTCGGGTCTCAATCCGGCTGGGATCAATCCCCCACACGTGGCGCAAGAGTTCATCGCGGGGCACCGGGCGACCGGGATTGGCGATGAGATACTTCAGCACGCCCACCTCGCGCTCCGAGAGCTCATGGCGCTCACCATCGTAGACGATTTCCGACCCGGTAAGATCAATCGTCCTGCCCGCAATTTCATGCGATTGTCCCAAGGCCTGCCGTTCCGTGGTTCGGCGCAGCACCGCATTCACTCGCGCCAAAAGTTCGCGAGCACTGAAGGGCTTCATGACATAATCATCCGCTCCCATCTTGAGGCCTTTGATCCGATCATTCTCCTCGCCCTTGGCCGAGAGAATAATGACGGCTTGTCCGGCTCGATTCCCCTGTAAGGCTTCCAGGATTTCAAACCCCGTAAAATGCGGCAAGATCAAATCAAGAAGGAGAAGATCGTAGCGAGCAGTCAGAGCGGCGGCCCGCCCCTCCCGGCCATCGGCGGCCGAGATCACAGTGTAGCCCGAGAAGGTCAGAGCATCAACGATCCCCTGACGCACGGCGGCATCATCTTCGACTACGAGAATGGTGGGAGCAGACATTTTGAATTACTTGCCGAACTGATAGCCTTTTTTAGCCGCTTGGTCGCGCACTGTTTTTGTGACGGCAACGTCCAGAGTCTCCTCACCGCCCTCGCCAGCTTCACGGCGCTTCTCCGCCACAAACTTTGAACGAGCCTCATTCAGGGTCTGAATCTCCTTCTGCACCTTGACCCGCTCCGCACGTTTGTCGGCGACAAACTTCTTTTTGCCTTCAAGATCGAGTTCCTTCATCTCTTTGGGGAGGTCCTCTTTTTTCACTTTCGCCCAATCAAAATCTTTCTCGGTCGAACGATCGACCAGATCCCAATTGGCATTCCAATAATTCTGGCTGGATTTGGCGACGGCACGTTGCACCGCGGCTCCTGATTCTTTGTTTCGATTGGCATTGCTGTCCTGCGCGGTCTGGGCAGCCCACTTTTGATTTCCGATCTTGCCGAATGCGATGTAGGTCTTATTCAGCTTCTCATTCAGCGCCACAATCCTGGCATCCTGAGGAGCTTCGATATGCACCACAGCGGCATTGTGGTTAATGACGAGGAAGCTTCCGTCCGCGAGCAGTGCTCCCGACTTCCAGCCTCCACTAATCCCGGCCTGCTCGTCACCACAGTGGATCGTGTTCACAATAATCCCTTTCGCAATCGCCGACTTACACGCCCCTTCAGGATTGATCGGCCCCTGGGTGAAGGGTTCGTTTCCAGCGATAAAGATCGCTTTATAAACATCAGCCGAGGTGTCCCACTTGAGTTCGGTCGTCGCCCTCGAAATGACCGCACCACAGTATTCCGTGCCCCCGCTGGTTTTGAGTGCGAAAAGATCTTCACTGATTTGATCAAGGTCACGGGTCAAAGGCTGAATCGCCCGCAGATGGTGGGGCCCCGGTCCCGAGCCGTATTCGTAAAGGGCCACTTCCACAAAAGGAACCTGTCCGTTTTGCTTTGCTCCAATGAAGGTGTTCACCACCTTCCACAATTGCGTTTTTGTCTGCTCGATCAATCCACTCATACTCCCACTGGTATCGAGTAGAATTGCGATCTGAACTTTGGACTGACCTTCTTTGGGTTCCACTTTCTCCTGGGCGCTTGCCGAGTTGAGCATTAAAGCGCTTCCAAGAGCGAGGAGTGTTTTTGGGTATTTCATTGTCATTGTTTTCTGGGATTGAGAATTGGATCTAGCGAAGCTGATAAAGTTTTCCATCGACTACGAGATGGGTTTGGGGACCGAGCGAAAGGGTGCTCTGTTGATTTAGGGAGACCAAACGATCTACGAGTACGAAAAATTCCTTACTCCCGATTTCAACCGGAATAACATCCCTGGCGGGAGCATTGGTGGCATCGGCATCAACCCACTCCTGACCTCGGGCATAGAAGGTCTTGCGTCCCACCTGCTGAACCTTGGTCACAGCTTCCTCTTGCAAATCTTCATTGACCCAGCGATTGAATTTATCAACCGATCCAGCCGTCTTCCACCTCTTAAGGTTCATCTCCTGATTCACGCCGGCATTACCACTGCGTTGCTTGAGCGCCCGCCCGACAAAGTTGCCCGTGGCGATCTCGTTTTGAACCGCCCGTGAGTTAAAGACTTCACCCTCCCTCGCCAGAAAGGCCGTGTATTCGGTCAGGATTCCGTGTTCCGTGGAGAGCCTGACAATTTCATCGACCAACTCCTTCACACGGGGATCATTGGGCGAGGTGGCATTGCCGGTCAGGCCCATCATTGAGGAATCTGCTCCGAGGTCGCGCAGGGCTTCCGTCAAGACCGCAATCTTACGGGTCGCCCAGAGTCTTGGCACGAAATCGGAGTTTTTCTTCGCTGTCGGTTTGAAGGAAAATTCAAAGCTCTTCTCCTCCCGTCCATCACTCCCGGTGAGCACAAATTCGAGATCTTCTTTTCCGTGGTATCGCCCCACCAGGACAATCTGGTCCTGTGCGAAAAAGTCGGGTAACTCGGAAGGCAACAGGTCGGTCATACGTCCCGGAGTCCCTTTAACCACGAGCTTGGGGGTTCTCAACACCGGGCCCGAAAGCCTCCGGAAAACACGGGCCACTTTCAACTCCACGTCTTCGCTCGGCAGAACAAAAGTGGCCACGGCCCGGCTATCATCGGCCAGACGCGAAAGCAGCGGTGTATTCACATCCACCCCGACTCCGAAAGTGAAAATTCGACGTCTGCCCCGATTCACCTTGGCCATGGATTCCCTGATCTTCACCTCCGAGGTCTCGCCAATTGTCGGAAGTCCATCGGTAAGAAAGAGAACCATGGGCAGGAAACCTTCCCGCGTCTCCTGTGACAGGGCATTCCCCAAGGCTCCGTGGATATTCGTGCCTCCACTGACACGCAAACGGTCAAGGAACAGATGGGCATTTTTACGAACCTCATCGTTCAACGCAATCGGTTCTTCGGAAAATGACTCTACCGATTCATTGTAGGTGATGAGGTTAAATCGCTCCCCATCCTCGAGCCCCCCGATGACCTGGCGTGCCGCCGCCCGTGCTTGATTCAATTTCTGCCCGGCCATGCTGCCGGAACGATCCATCACCACCGTGACTTCACGCCTCAGTTTGGGAGCATCCTCATCTCGCTCAGGCGGTGAAAGGAGCATCAAAAAGTATCCTTCATCATCCTTTTCCGGATGGGATAGAAAACTCGCCACCGCATTCCGCTCGCGGCGCCTCAGGATGGAGACCTGAAGGGGCCCCGGATTAATTTTACCAGCCAGGCTGAAGGAAATCCGCTTCCCTGAATCACGCTTCAGCTCAATCGGGTGGGACGGCGAATAGAGAGTCCTGATCCCGGCGCCATCTTTCCAATCCACTGAAATTTTCCAAGGTGGCGCGTCACTTGTTATGGCCTGGGTTCGAGGTAAAAGATAGTCCACGCGATCACCGTCAACTTCCAGGAGCTCCTCGTAGACCATGCGAAGCCGTGCCGTCGCTCGCGGCGCGACCGGGAACACCCCCGTCTTGACCACACCGAGGCCCGCAAACTCTAAAATAGCGGGATCCTTGAGCTGCCTGACGATATCATCATAAATCTGACGAGCTTCCTTACGAGGCAGGAGTTTGGCCTCCAGCTTCCCACTTGGCCCCTCCATCGCAAAGGATTTTAGAGTGGCCTCAGCCGGGACAGGGAGGAGAGCACGTCCCTCTTTCGCCCGACCGTCGGGATTGTGAAAACTCAGAAGCAACTCAGTCGTCGCGATCTGCCCCTTGATCGAGATCTTTGCCTCGATCCCCGTCACCTTCAAAGCGGCAGGATGATGAGGGCGTGCACGCACGTGGGACAAGGTCCAGTCCGGATGATGCGGATGGGCATGTTGTCCTTGGGTTGGCAGCCAAACCAGTGCTCCGCCCCCTGCAAGAAAGGCTCGTTTTGTGAAATCTCCTCGGGTCATGAAGAAAGATTAGCCCCACCTGTCATTGCGATGTGTAAAGAGGAGGTAAAGGCTTCCTTGCCAGACCCGCGTCGATGGTTTCAACTCACCCCACACTATTATGAAATTCGGAATCATTGGAGCCGGAATGATCGGCCACTTCCACGCCAAAGCCATCACTGCCATGACCGGCGGAACTCTTCACTCGGTCTTCGATCTCCGCCAGGAGGCTGCCGACAAGCTGGCCGGCGAATACGGAGGGAAAGCATTCTCCGACATCGCGGCATTTCTCGCCGATCCCGAACTGGAAATCGTCACCGTAGGAACTCCCAGCGGAGCCCACCTTGACCCCACCCTGGCCGCGCTCAATGCGGGTAAACACGCTATCGTTGAGAAGCCCCTCGAGATCACCACCGAGCGCATCGACCAGCTCATGGCTGCCGCGAAAGAAAAAGGGAAAACTCTCGCCGCTGTTCTCAATCGCCGCTTCCACCCCGGTATGAATGCCTTCAAGAAAGCCGCTGATGAGGGCCGCTTTGGCGTCATGGCCTCGGCCTCAGCCTACATTAAATGGTTCCGGGATCAGGCCTATTACGACTCCGCTGGCTGGCGCGGGACCTGGGCCCTTGATGGCGGAGGTTCCTTGATGAACCAATCCATCCACACCGTCGACGCCCTCATCTATCTCGCCGGACCTGTCAAGAGTGTGCAAGCCAACACCGCCCTCTTGGCTCACGAACGCATCGAAGTCGAAGATCACTGCGTCGCCATCGTGGAATTCGAAAACGGTGCCCGTGGTGTTATCGAAGCCTCGACCTGCACCTGGTCAAAAGACGGCCACCCCGCCCGCGTCCAGATCGCCGGAACGGATGGCTCGGTCTTCCTCGCCGACGAAGCTTTCGAGATGTGGGATTTCCGCGACGAGAAACCGGAGGACTCCGAAATCAAAAACACCCTTATGAAAGGGCAGGAAGCGGGCCTGGGCGCCAACGATCCCACCGCGATCAACTTCTACCAGCACCAGCGTAATTTCGAAGAAGTCGTCGCCGCCATCAAAGAGGGGCGCGAACCGTCCACCTCCGCGACCGAGGCCCGGAAATCTGTCGAAGTGATCACCGCTATTTACGAGAGCGCCAAAAACGACGGCAAGAAAGTCTTCCTATAACCCCCCATTCATCAGGGTCGTTACAGTCACCCCCTCGCCCAAGAGAAATTTGGAGACCTCCGGGAAAGACCGCAGCTGCTTTCCCGTCTTGTCATTCCATACAATTTTGACCGGGTCCGCCTGCGTCTCCAAAATATGATAGGTTCGCCCATTGATCACCTTCTTCTGGGGCGTGGCATTGAACCATCCGATGGACATGAAAGGCACTCGAGAGACTAGAGTTGATCAACTCCGACCACATTCTTCTCGTTGCTCCTCCACTTCCCCTGCTGCAATAGATTTGTATCACGCGAGCATCTTAACTCCATCGCTCGGCTCCGGCGGATGATCTTTGACAAAAGTCACGATCTCTTCCACCTCATCACTCAAGAGGAGGAGATCGTGATAGTGCCGACCTTTCGACAGGCTTTGGATCGTCTCCCAAAGCGGAGTCTCCTTGGTGTAGCGCTCTGAATTTAGAAACACCATCGGGCTGACTTCACCGTGGCTCGCGTAGTGATTCTGACAGGCATCTTGAAAAATCTCCTGCGTCGTCCCGGCCCGACCAGGGGCGAAGATAATTCCATAGCGCGCGATCGTAAGCAGCCCGTCTTCCCGAATGCTGTTTGAGAAATACTTCGCGACATGCGCCGAGAACATGTTCGTCGGCTCATGTCCGTAGAACCAGGTAGGAACAGCCACACTGGAATGCCCGAAAGGATACTTCTCGATCACTCTATTTGCAGCTCCAATGTAGCCCTCATCAGTGTATTTCGGAGCAGTCGCGAGGTCATCAAGAATGGCATCGAGTTCCTCTTCTTCCACTTCAGCAAGGTAGGCTCCCAGATTGGCCGCCTCCATAATTCCGGGCCCTCCCCCACTGGCGACAAAGAATCCTTCCGCCGTGAGCCGGCGAGCCAAGTGGGCCACTTTACGAAAAGATTCATCATCCCTTCCAGTGCTGTGCCCCCCCATGATAGCGATCACTTTTTTAGCGCCGTCCTTCTCAATCCTGCCTTCAAGCAGATCAGTCAAACCATCATCGATCGCATGGTCATGCAACCTCTCGGCGAGAGCTTCCACAATATCAGGCCCCTTCTTCCCAAACTTCACAAAGTGATCGTAAATCTGCATATCCAGACTCTCATCCACCTCAGCTGTCCACCCTTCCATCAACTCCTCACGGGTATAAAGCTCCGGACGATAGGGATTATACGGTAATCCCCTAAACTCTGGAAAAACCAAGGCACCTTTCTCAACCAAGTCGCAAACCGAAACATCAGACGGAAACCGGCACCCCAGAAAGACCGCGCCGTCACAATTCATTTCTTTCCAGGGCAGGTCGGCCTCCCGGAGATCCAAACCCTGAATGACCGCACAATTGAGATTGGCTCCAAGCCGAATCAGTCGATCAAGCGAATCAAGTTCACGAACAATAGAGCATTTCATGACTGAATAACGGAAGGACTCAAAACCCCGACATAGGGAAGATTTCGATACTTGCCATCATAGTCGAGGCCGTAGCCAACCACGAATTCATCAGCAATCTCAAAGGCCGAATAATCTGCCTCAACCTCGGCCGCCCGCTCCTTGTCCTTCGTCAATAAAACACAGGTCTTCACCTCTCGTGCTCCCAATTCCCGGAGCTTTTCCGAAACCGCCGCGAGAGTGCGTCCGGTATCAAGAATATCATCGATTAAGAGAACGCAGCGCCCTTTCACGTCGGGAAGTTTCTGATCCAGGAAATCGACCTGCCCGGAACTCTCGGTCCCGCCGTGATAGCTCGCAACGTTAAGACATTCAATTTCAAGCCTCAATGGCACCCGACGTAATAGATCAGCCATGAAAACAAGCGCCCCTTTCAAAATCGCCACCACCTGAAGCGACTCTTCGCTCGCAAAATCGTCATGCACCCGCCGGGCAATCACATCCAGTCTCTTCTCGATCACCTCCTCGGCGATCAAGACCCTTTCAATATCCTCATGCATGGCGAAACTTAATGAAAGGCCAGCAAAGAAGTCGATGAAAAGCCCCCAGATCACTGGGAAATCGTCTCTCGGACAAGCTTGCTGCATTTCAACTGATCCCTATTCTGGAGGAGATGAATTTCAAACCCCGGTTGGCAAAAGGTTGGCGCTGTCTCATGCTCGGCATGCTGATCACCATCGCCCATGGCTCCCAAAAAGCAGCACAAGTCGACACCGGCATCTCACTGCTAAAGATCTGGACCCCGGATCAACACCTTTACGTTCGCGGCAGCATTGGACTCGCGCAAGCGCAACTCGATCAGCTTGAACAATGGCTCGATCAGAAAGGCCGGAACTGGACCGTTCTTCTGGCTAAAGACGCGCACAATGAATCGTTTCGCAACGCCTTCAATCGAACTCTTACGGGAGTCGACGCGGTCGAATACGCCATCAAAAACCGCCTACAAGCCAACTCAAAGTTCAACGAGCTACGGAACCCTCAAACAGCTGTCTCTTATACACATCTCCGAGCCCACGAGACCGAGGCTGATCTC
>CAJXVQ010000132.1 GCA_913060685.1 uncultured Verrucomicrobiales bacterium | reverse complement strand
CGAGATCAGCCTCGGTCTCGTGGGCTCGGAGATGTGTATAAGAGACAGGACCTCACCAACTGGGGCGGCAAGGACAAGACCGAGGTTGCGGGCTACCTCGTGAAGGACGGGACGATCACCTCGACCCCCAAGTGCTCCATTCTTAAGACCGACGAGGAATTTTCAGACTACGTTTTGAAGTTCGAATTCAAACTCACATCGGGAGCCAACAATGGCCTTGGAATTCACTATCCCGGTCAAGGGAATCCCGCTTACACCGGAATGGAAATCCAAGTCCTGGATAACACCCACAAGAAGTATGCCAACTTGAAAGACTACCAGTTTCATGGCGGGCTCTACACCCTGGTGGCTGCTAAAAAAGGTCACCTCAAGCCGGTGGGCGAGTGGAACAAGGAGACGGTCACCGTCAATGGTCCTCACGTGAAGGTTGAGCTTAATGGCGTTGTGATCATGGAGGCCAATCTCGATGAGCTGAACAAGAGCCATCCCAAGCATGCCGGGGCCAAGCGCCGTGCTGGCAAGCTCTGCTTTTGCGGCCACGGAGACGTGGTGAGCTACCGAAACCTGAAGATCAAAAAGATCGGGAAGGCGAAGGCTGAGTAGAACACTTTGTCCCAATCAATCAATGATCCTCTGTTGCTTTCGGCGGCAGGGGATTTTTTGCGCCCGGCCTTTATCAGCGAGGTCGTCTGAAATCACTTGAGACGATTGAGCGGTATTTATGACATGGGTTTCGCTGGTCCCGGGGCATCGGTATTGCGTCTCCGGCTGCCCTGACTGCGATCAGGCAGATTCTTGATGCCCGATGCACCGTCAATCGAAAGCAACAGAGCTTCATGACCGAAAAATGATGCGCACAAAAATCAAGGAAAGGACCGAGGCCGCAACAATTATCGCTCCCCATGAGATCATCGATACTTTTGGCGGAGTCACGCTATCCGGATTCCCGGCTCTCCGAAGAAGTAAGTGGAAAGAGATAAAAAGCAGAATTGCGGGCCCTACATAAAATGTCATGAAAATCTTCGATAGCGCTGTGATGCCAGTCGACCCGACCGAATCCGGTCCGAGTCCATCTCTCAGGATCCACGCAAAAGGGAGCACACAGAGTATCAAGAATCCGAGAATTACATCAACGGCAATCAGGAGCGCATGTCGCAATGAAGCATTCATTTTGGCATAATAATCATGATCATTCAGTCTGGCGAGGCGGAGATTCGGTGTGTTCTTCCTATGAACTCATGCGCGGATGCCCGTTGATTTTAACCACCCTGAAAATTTGTCAAGAGTTCCGCTCCAGCAACCTCCACGAGGACGATGGAAAATCCGCACCGCTATCGCGGGAGCATCACGTTGAGAGTGGATGACTCGATGGCTGGAACCGCCAAGACTGCTCCCAATTCTTCATCGCTGGTCAGGGTGAACCAGGTTTAATGGTTCATGAGCCCGGGGGCATCAATGGCGATGAGTTCGGCGTTGTCAGTGACGAAGGTGAGGTTGTGCGTGGTGGTGAGCTGGACGGGCCAGCCGTTCCCGCAGTCGATGATTTCGATCTGAAAAGGCTTGGGGAAGACAAGTGTGGGAGGAAGAGGAGAATCTGGAAGAGGCTCATCATGATGATTGAACTGGCGGATGTGTGTGTGCGAATTTTATTGATAGTTGTGGGGGGCTACGATCAAGTCTGTCAGTGGCGTGTTGCGCCAATGAAAACAACTTGATTGTTTCTCTGTATTTTGAGAGAGAGTCATCAAGTGTCAATTAGGGATGAAAGAAGAAGTGATCGAAAAAAAGAAAGGTGGGCGGGAGGCACTTTGGATGGTGCCGGTAGGATTCGTGATTAGTTTTGTGTACTCGGTCGTGGTTCTTTGGATTACTCCTGGGAGGTATGAGAGCTCAACCATCGTAGAATTTCGAAAGCCGCCCGGGGCCGTTGCTGGAGAGGGATGGAATGTCGCCAATGAAGTGGCCTTAATCAGCTCGCCCAAACTGTTGGCGCAAGTTGCGAACGATCTCGATCTTCCCCGGAAATGGGATATGGATGTCAGTACCGTAGACATGATTCTCAGCGAGATGACGAAAGTTGAAGCGGTCGAAGAGAGCGATTTTCAAAAGATCACGGTGACTCATTCCAAAGCGCAGACTGCGAAAGATATTGCCGAAAGAATTCCCCAAACCTATTCCCGCTTTAAGGCCGCCCAACAACGTGAGGAGCTGAACTTAATACAACGTTCTCTCGAAGATAGGATCATGGGAAGGCAAGACTTACTCGATGAGAGCGGCAAAGTATTACAGAGACTACTTGAAGATGTCGGTCTGAATCTTTCAGGAGGCGATCAATTGGAGCGTGCGACATTGGTAGATTATTATCAAAATCACCCGGAGAAAAAAAACGCCACTTTTTTGGAGAAATACCATTTGATCTGGCAAGAGTATTCGCCCCATCAAGACGCCTTGAAGGTCCTTCAAGACCAAAAAATGAAGACAATCCTGGAAGAGGCTGAACCCTATGCTCCCATAAAGGTGCATGGAGAAGCAAGGGTTCCCAGGGTTGCCTCCTATCCATTCTATAAGGCCGAGCTTTGGTGGGCACTTCTGAAAGGATTGATCTTTGGGCTCATTTTGGGGGCTCTTACGCTCTTGTTCTTTCGCGTAAAAAGGAGGGGTGAAGGTGAGTCGGACGAGCCTCTCAAGAGAGAGGCCGAGCCAGGTGATGTTTGGTAAGGGTCACCAACTTAGTTGGAAAATTCTCCAAGCCTGGAACACAAGAGAATGTTACCATTTCGATCACAATTAGAGGATGGCGATGGGTTTCGGGTCGCATCATGTGTGGCTTCAATGGGGAGTTGAGATGGGAGAGAAGGAGGCGTTGCGGAGATTGCCGGAGGAAACGAGCGGGGGGGAGAAGTGGGAGCAGGTGGAGTTTCAGAAGGGGAAGTGGGAGAGGTTGGCAGCGGGGTCGGGCGGTCGTTGAAAGCTTTCCCCTTGGTGAAGCCGTAGAACTCTGGATCCCAATTTGGATATTATGAAATCACTACTTCTGGCTTTCGCCACTATCAGCTCTGCGTATGCAGGGGAATTCGTTGATCTTTTCAACGGCAAGGACTTCGCAAACTGGGGAGGCAAGGACAAGACCGAGCATGCCGGATATGCGGTGAAGGACGGTACGATCACTTCCACCAAAAAATGCCGGGTTCTCATGACCGAGAAAGAGTATTCAAGCTACGTGTTGAAGTTTGAGTTCAAGCTCACTGCCGGTGCCAACAACGGCCTCGGAGTTCACTATCCGGGTAAGGGGGATGCCGCATACACCGGGATGGAGATTCAGATTCTCGACAACACCCACCCCAAATATGCGGGGCTGAAGGATTACCAATTTCACGGTGGCCTCTACACCTTGGTCGCGGCCAAGAAAGGTCACCTCAAGCCGGTCGGCGAATGGAACAAGGAAGTGGTGACGATCAATGGACCCAAGGTTACGGTCGAGTTGAATGGCACCGTGATCATGGAGGCGAATCTCGACGAGGTGAACAAAGCAAACCCGAAGCATGAGGGTGCCAAGCGCCGGAAGGGGCACATTGCCTTCTGTGGACACGGCGACATCGTGAGCTTTAAAAACATCAAGATTAAGGAGCTTGCTGCCAAATAGGCCGGGTAAGGGGAGATTCAATCTCTTTCTGAATCCTCCGTCACTCCAAGGGCGGGGGATTTTTTCTTGGCCGGCTGGGGAATTTCGGAGCCCCTAAAAAAGGTTTCAATTTTAGACCACGCTTCCGGGGTCATCGCGGAGACGGTGACGCCCTGGGCTAGCGGCCAAGGTAGGCGTTGAAGCCGTCGAGAGTCATTTGGACGGCGATCATGATGAGGAGCATGCCCATGAGTCTTTCGAGAGCCCGAGAACCTCGGTGGCCGAGGAAATCGAAAATATGAGGGGAGGCGACAAGAAGAATCATTGAGGCAACCGAGGAGAGGAGAACTGCGAGGGCCACGGTGAGGGTGGGATATTTTTCACCGAAGAGGATGACCATGGAGATGGTGCTGGGGCCGGCAATGAAGGGCATCGCGATGGGGACGATGAAGGGGTCATCGGTTTCGTCATCCTCCAAAGCCGCGCGCCGGTTTGGAAAGAGCATGCCGAGGGCAATGATGAAGAGGACAATCCCGCCGGAGATGCTGAGCGAGTGGCTTTCGAGTCCGAGGGTGTTCAGGACGATGCGGCCACCGAAGACTGCTCCGAGGAGGATTCCCAAAGCGATGAGACTTTCCCGGAGGATGATCTTTCTCCGCTCGGCGGCCGGGTATTTTGAGAGCAGGCTGTTGACCGGCACAAGATTCCCAAAGGGATCCATGACGACAAAGAGCAAGACGGCGAGAGCGAGCATGATGGCTGTGGAATATGGGCAAAAAGTGGGCGCTTTCGGTGATCCTATCCGGGCGGTGAAGCCCTTGCGTTGGAGCTTTGAGACTAGGTCTCGTCTTCGGTAACCACAACCAAACAATCATTCGGCTTGAAACGGAACCTGATTTTCTTCTCCGGGATGTCCTCGAAGTAAAGATTCATGGGCTTGGGCTTTCGGATTTAAGTCCGCGCTCCGTAGTTATTTGGTGAAACGGCTGCGGAGGTGCTTGAGGTAGGGTTGGGGGTCGGTTTTGGAGCCGGTGGCTTGTTGCATGAGATCCTGGGGAAAGAGGGTGGAGCCGTGTTGGTGGACGTTTTTTTGCATCCAGGCGAGGAGCGGGATGAAGTCACCTTGGGCGAAGGCTGAGGAGACAGTTTCGTTTTTTTGGGCGGCTTCGAAGAGTTGGGCGGAGTTGATATTACCGAGGGAGTAGGTGGCGAAATAACCGAGGCCGCCCATGGACCAATGGATGTCTTGAAGGCAGCCTTCGGTGTCGTTCTTGGGACGGAAGCCGAAGAGTTTCTCGAAGGCGTCATTCCAGGCGTCTGGGACGTCGGAGACCAGGAGCTTGCCGGAGAGGAGGGCGCGTTCGATCTTGAAGCGGAGGAGAATGTGGAGGTCGTAGGTGGCTTCGTCGGCCTCGACGCGGATGGGGGAGTAGGCGCAGCGGTTGACGGCGGGGAGGAAGTCATCGAGCGAGATGCCACGAAGGTGGGGGAAGAGTTCCTGGGCGCGGGGATACCATTTTTCCCAGAAGGGGCGGGAGCGCCCGACGTGGTTTTCCCAGAGGCGGGATTGGGATTCGTGGATGCCGAGGGAGACGGCGTGGCCGGAGGGGAGGTGGAAGTCGGAGGCGGGGAGGCCTTGCTCGTAGAGGCCGTGGCCCGTTTCGTGCATGACACCGAAGAGAGAGGAGGCGAAGTCGTGGTCTTCGTAACGGGTGGTGAGGCGAACGTCGGCGGGACCGAGGGTGGTGCAGAAAGGGTGGGCGGTGGTGTCGATGCGGCCTTGGGAGAAGTCGAAGCCGAGAGACTCGGCGACTTCACGGTTGAGGGTTTGTTGGGCCTCGAGAGGGGCAGGGCCGTGAAGGAAGTCTGCGGGGATGGAGGCGGAGGCCTCGACCGCGGCGGCGGCAATTTGTGCGAGTTCAGTGTCGATGGAGTCAAAGAGGGTGGCCACTTCGCGGGTTTTGGCGCCGCGCTCGTATTCGGCGAGAAGAGCGTCGTAGGGCTCGTCTTCATAGCCCCAGTGGTCGGCTTTTTCGCGGGCGATCTCGAGGAGCTTGGCAAGGTGGGGGGCAAAGGTGTCGAATTCGTTTTTTTCGCGGGCCTCGGACCAGGCGGCCTTGGCGAGGGAGGAGGTTTCGGAGTCGAGCTCGACGAGTTCCTGAGGGAGTTTGGTGGCGCGTTCGTATTGATGGGTGAGTTCGCGTTGGTTGGGGCCTGCGAGGGAGGCGAGGCCTTCGCGGAAGGAGTCGGAGGTCTGGAGTTTGTGGATGCGGCCCTGGAGATACGCGAGTTGCTTGGCGCGAAAGGTGACCGAGCCGGAAGGTGCGTAGGTTTCCTGATCCCAGCCGAGGGTGGCGGAGGTGGATGAGAGGAGGGTGATTTCCTGAAGAAGATCTTGAATGGAAGGCATGGCGGGACTTTACCGGAGGCGATGGAAAAGGCGAAAGGCTTTTCGTGGGGTGGGCGGATTGGCTGGACGGCTTCCTGGTAGAACGGTAGAACAGTTTTGCAAAACCCAGATGACTTCACTTTTTCAGACTCAAGATCTTATCGAGGAAACATCGTCTGCGTCGGTGCATCGTGCCGTGGGAAAGGACGGGAGCGCACTGTGCTTAACGCAGACCCGGTTGAAGCCCGAGGTGAGAGAGGCTTTGATGAAGCCGGGTGTTTTTGAGGGTGCTTTGGCGAAGCTGCGCTCGCTGAAATTTGAATATCTGCAGGTCGTGATGGACGCTGGAATGGAGGAGTCCGGTCCGTGGGTCATCAACCAATGGCTGGATGCCAAGGCGCTGAGTGAGTGTTCGGCGAGCGAGAAGGATTTGCAGAACCTCGCGAAACAGCTTCAAGAGCTCCTGGGGTATCTCGGGGAATTTGCCGGGGCGGTTGACTTGAAGGAGAAGCACATCCTGACGATGCGGGTGGTAGACGGGCGGCTCGCCTGCCTCTTTCAAATCGACTACTCCCGCTGGTTTTCTGATTGCGCAGCGGGTCGGATTCCCGGGGAAGGCCGGAGTGCCCGGAGTGAAGCCCGGGAGTTGATCAAAGGTCTGGCGATCAGACAATTGCAGCTACCCAAGGTGGAACGGAAGAAGGATCACATTCCGTTTGTGGATGAGCGGAGTCCGGCGCTGACTTCGTATCCAAGCTATCGCGAGCCCTGGTTGGGGCGGGTGATGTTTTGGGGAACGGTGATTGTGGGTTTGCTGGTGATTGTGTGGTTCACGGTGAAGTAGGGGATGGTGATCCGGTTGAAGGATCTCTTGTTTGATGGGCGTAGGTTGTTGGATGAAATTTCCCGCCTTGTCCTTGTTTTTCGCTTTTGCCCTCCCTCTGATTGCCGCGCCCAAACCCGATGAACTCAAGATTTATAAGAAGGTCGGCGATGTTGAGCTGAAGTTGCACATCTTTAATCCGGAGGGTCACAAGGCGGATGACTCGAGGCCGGCGATTATTTTCTTTTTTGGGGGAGGTTGGAACGGCGGAACACCCTCACAATTTTATCCTCAGAGCGAGTATCTCGCGAAGCGGGGAATGGTGGCGATCTCGGCGGAGTATCGCGTGAAAAGCCGGAATGGAACCTCGCCGCTGGAGTGTGTGAAGGACGGAAACTCGGCGGTACGTTGGGTCCGGACTCACGCTGCCGAGTTGGGGATTGATCCCAAGATGATCGCGGCGGGAGGTGGCTCGGCAGGCGGACATGTCGCGGCGGCGACCGGAATTGCGAAGGGAATTTTCGAGGAAGGGGAAGATCTCAAGGTTTCGTCACGACCGGAAGCTCTGGTGCTTTTTAATCCGGTCTATGACAACGGGCCAAAGGGCTACGGGCATAAGCGGGTGCAGGACTATTGGGAGAAGATTTCGCCCATGCACAATCTCGATGAAAAAACGCCACCGACGATTGTCTTCCTCGGGACGAAGGACAGTTTGATCCCGGTTGCGACAGCGGAAAAGTATCGCGACACGATGAAGAAGGCGGGTGTGCGTTCGGAGTTATTTCTTTATGAAGGACAGCCGCATGGGTTTTTCAACAAGGGGAAGTACAAGGAGACAGTGAAGGAGATGGACATCTTCCTGACCTCGCTCGGGTATTTGAAAAAGGAGTGACGCTCTCCAGAGCGTCAAATTTTGTGGGGGTAATTTGGAGAGAGCTCTTCCCTGTGAGGTGATAGATTTTTTCCGGATTGCAGAAGCAGGCAATTTTAGACAGGATCGGATCCATGAAGGCGCTCTTTTTTTCCTCCCTGTTCTGTTTTGCGGTATTTTTGACGGCATGCACGGTTTCTGAGAATATTGCCCCTCAAGCGAACGGGTGGCGTTCCCCGGCCCTGACGGCACCGGATCAATATGGGCGGCAGATGAACTTAAAGTCTGCGACCTCGGGACCATGGGCGGTCGTTTTCTTCTATCCGAAGGCCGATACCCCGGGATGAATCAAGCAAGTCAAGTCGCTGCGGTCTGCATTTGCGACACTTACCGAACAACAGGTTAAGGTCATCGGAGTTTCGATGGATACGATTGCCGAGCAACGCGCTTTCTCGGATAAATTCTCGTTACCCTTTCCGCTCCTCTGCGATACCACGGGTGCGATTTGTGATGCCTATCGAGTTGGACATCCCAAGAATAAGCCAAGTCGTGAGACTTTCCTTTTTCGCAATGGCGTGCTTGTCAATCACGACCGGGCGGTGAATCCCAAGAGTCAGGCGAATGACGTCTTGCAAAAGATTGAGGAGCTCCGTTCAAGTCCCGGATCCTGAAGCGGTCGCCGCTTTTTCTGAATCGATATCGCGGAGGAAATGTGCTGACAGAAGTCCCGACTGTCGTAGGTTCGCGACATGACAACAGTTGGTATTCCCAAGGAGATTAAGCCACAGGAGAACCGGGTCTCAATGATCCCGGCCTATGTTTCGGATTTGGTGAAACGGGGGCATCGTGTCGTGGTGCAGGCGGGAGCCGGCGAAGGCGCAGCTTATGGAAATGAGCTGTATGTCGCGGCAGGTGCCGATCTGGTGCCAGATGCCAAATCGGTCTTTGAAGAGGCGGAGCTGATCGTGAAGGTCAAGGAGCCCCAATCTTCGGAGATCGAGATGCTCAATGAGCAACACACCCTCTTTACATACCTCCACCTTGCGGCGAGTCAGAAGCTGACGGACGATTTGGTGGCGACGGGTTGCACGGCGATTGCTTATGAGACGATTTCGGTGAATGGCCACCTCCCTTTATTGGAGCCGATGAGTGAAATCGCCGGGCGGATGTCCTCGATTGTGGGATCCTACCACTTGGCGAATCATCGGGGAGGGAGGGGAATTCTTCTTGGAGGGGTTCCGGGCGTGGCACCGGGCCGGGTGGTCGTGATCGGTGGCGGGACCGCGGGTATTAATGCCGCGCGGGTGGCCGCGGGAATTGGAGCAGATGTTACGATTCTGGAGGTGGACTTTGAGCGGATGCGCTTCCTGGACATCACGATGGAAGGGACAAGCACCTTGTTCTCGAATGAGGCGAATTTGTCCGAGCTTCTTCCTCGAGTGGACCTGGTCATCGGAGCGGTCTTGGTGCCGGGAGCGGCTGCGCCGAAATTGATCACCCGCGAAATGCTGCGATTGATGCAGCCGGGATCGGTGTTTGTGGACATTGCGGTGGACCAGGGTGGTTGTTCCGAGACAACCCGGCCGACCACGCACGATGATCCCACTTATGAAAAAGAAGGAGTGCTGCATTACTGCGTGGCCAATATGCCGGGAGCGTATGCCCGGACGGCGACGCAGGCCTTAAACAATGTCACGCATCCCTGGACGGCCATGATCGCAGACCAAGGTCTCAAGATGGCGTGTGAATCCCGACCTCCTTTGATTGGAGGGATCAACTGCCAGGGAGGGAAGCTGACTTGCAAGCCGGTTGCAGAAGCACATGGGATTGAATTTGAGCAACCAAAGTTTGGCTAGGATTTTCCTAAGGAGACGAAATGGGCACGAATTTTTGTAACCTTTGAAAGGTCATTGTCCCTATCGGCTGTTGTATTCCTACAAGGTATTTTCGACGACTTTCGTTACCTTGCGCAGGCATCTCTATAATCAATCGTTTTTCTGCGAAATTTCCCCATGAACATTCCAAGATCCGCCATTTTTCTCGCACTTGCTCTCCAAACCGCAGCTCAAGCCGGCGTCAACCTCCTCGCGAATCCCTCCGCACAGGATGGGGCCACCAGTGGATGGAGCATCGTCGCCAATGGTGGCGATGGATGGACGACCCGCGGTGATTCCGCCGACGCCGATGGCGCATGCTTCATTACCTCCTACAACTGGTGCACCCGTTCACAGACTGTCGATCTTCTCGCTGCCGGTTATACTCCGGAGTTTCTCGATTCCTCCCCGCCCATCCTGGTTCGGGAATTTTTCAAAGGCTTCAGCAACGTTGCCGATCTCTATTTTCTCAAGGTCGAGCTTCGTGATGCCAATGGTGCCGTGCTCGACTCCTGGGAAGGGGGAAGCCAAACCACCCCGCTGACCGCCACGGGAACCTGGGAACTCCAGGAATACCGCTTCGAAAACTATCCTGCCGGGGTTCGCGAAATCTATTGGGAAGACGGAGGCGATGATGCCGAATTTTGGGCCGGCCACTACGGCACCCTCCTTGATGGTGCCGAGCTTACCTTCGATGACCCCGCTCCGACCGCCCTGCAACTGACCCCCGGCACCTATCCGCTCAATGCACCGGGCGGTGGCATCTCCGGTATTCTCAATACCGATGACAGCCCCGATGCCTCGCACACCTACGACCTCGTCGGTGAAACGGCCAGCGAAACCATCGTTCCCCTGCAGTCCGATTGGACCTTCCTCGATGACGGATCGGATCAAGGGACCGCCTGGATTCAACCCTCCTTTGACGACAGCACCTGGTCATCCGGCTCTGCCGAACTTGGTTACGGAGAAGGAGACGAGCTTAGTTCGATCGCCGGTCAGGGAATCCACTTCACCAACTACTTCCGCCACCGCTTCATGCTCGAGGCCAACGACCTCGCTGATATCACGGCGCTCACCCTCATGCTGAAACGTGATGATGGCGCGGTGGTCTCTCTCAACGGCACTGAGATCGTCCGCGAAAACCTGCCTGCCGGACCTATCGACTTCAACACGCCGGCCACATCCGCCCCCGACGACGGCCAACTGTTTTTCTCGTTCAGCGTCGATCCCGGCCTCCTCGTCGAGGGTGAAAACGTCTTCGCTGTTGAGATTCACCAAGTCAACCTTACGAGCAGCGATGCCAGCTTTGATCTCGAACTGACGGCCGAGACAGTTGCCAACGATTTTGACAATGCTCTCTTTGAAATTTCCGGCGACCAACTCCGCTTCGCCCAGTCCGGATCTTCCATCCCGGTGGCCCCCGGCAACTCGTGGACCGTTAATATCCGTACGAGCGACAATGGTGGGAATTCTCTCACCAAACAATTCACCATCACCGCCGTCGCTGATCCCACCCGGCCTCCAAGCGCGATCGCATTGGCTCCTGCAAGCATCAGCGCCGGGCAGCCCGAGGGCACGCTGATTGGTGATCTGAGCGCCACTGATGCCGACGAAGGAGACCTCCACCTGTTTGAACTCGTCACCGGGACCGGAGACGATGATAACGCCCTCTTCAAAGTTTTAGGCACCCGGCTGGTGACCCAAGCAATCCTTGATGCCTCGCTGCAATCCACGGCCACGGTGCGCGTCCGCGCTACCGACCGTTTCGGATTCACCATCGAGATGCCGCTCGCTATCACCGTCGTCGAATTTAATAATGCCCCGACCGACCTCACCCTCAGCGGCCTGACCGTCCCCGGTAACTCCGCTACCGGCACGCTGATCGGGACCCTCGAAACCACCGACCTTGATCCGGGTGAAACCCACGACTATTCCCTTAGCTCGATCAAGGCCCGCGAGGATCTCTTCGGTTTCGGAAGCGAGTGGCGCTTCCTCGATGATAACAGCGACCCCGGCAGCCTCTGGACCAGTGACTCCTTCAATGATACTTCCTGGCAGGCAGGGAGCGGCAGTTTCGGTTATGGAGATGTTCAAACCACCGCCGTTGACCCCGGGCCTGACACGGCCAACAAATTCATCACCACCTTCTTTCGTCGCAGCTTTCAAGTGTCCAATCCCAGCGCCTACGAAGGTTACGAACTCCTCGTCCGGCGTGATGATGGGGTGGCAGTTTACCTCAATGGGAACGAAGCCGGCCGCGACAATCTCCCCGAGGGTGCCACCATCACCACTCTTGCTCCTCTCGCAATCGGTGGCACCGATGAAACGACTCCCATCGCCTTCAGTATCGAATCCGGGAGCCTTGTGATTGGTCGTAACCTCCTTTCTGCAGAGATCCACCAGTCAGCGCCCGGCAGTAGCGACCTGACCTTCGACCTCTCTCTGGTCGGATTGGTTGATGTCTCTGCCGCGCACTATTTCGAGATCGTTAACGGGAATGAAATCCGCACGACTGCGGCCTTTGCCAATGCCGACCAGTTATCCGGAACCTCCCTTGATCTCATTGTCCGCACCACCGATCCCGCCGGGGATTTCTTCGAGCGCTCCTTCACGATCGAGGTGACCTCGGATAATCCCGCTGACGTTGATAATGACAAGCTGCCCGACTCCTGGGAGCTGACCTTCTTTGCCAGCATCGCCACCCAGAGGGGAGACGATGATTCCGATGCCGACGGCTCCAGTAATTATGAGGAATACCTCTATGACACCCTCCCCAATGACTCTACCTCTCGACTCGGGCTTGAATTGATCACCGGCGATGACCGCTACACCGTGCGATGGTTTTCGAGCAGTCGGCGTTCCTACCAACTCCAATCGAGCCTCACTTTAGAGCCCGACTCCTGGACCAACACCCAGAACGGCGAGCGCATCGGAACCGATGATCTCATGGGCGAGACTTTCTCTTCTACCGGTTTTCCGAAGCGCCACTTCCGGGTCGTTGTTGAAACACCGTGATCCTCCGCATGAGGATAAATATGACCCGATCGATGCTTCGACTTCTTTCTTCTTCATTCCTAGCCATCGCGACCTTCTCTCTTGGAGGCTGTCGGGACGAAAGCTCCGAACCTCTTGAGATCGAACGAACGATTCTCACAGATGGCGTCACTGTCGAGTCCGTCGGTCATCAGGGAATCCAGTGGCACGTGATCACGATGGATCCGGCAAAGGCCAAGCCATCAATCCGCCATGCTGATGACTCCGGAAAACCATTGCGGGACTTTTCTGCGTTTCATGTGCTCGCCCGGACATCGAACGAGTCGACTGTTTGGATGATGAACGCCGGCATGTATCACGCTGACGGATCACCGGTCGGGCTCTGCGTTTGCGATGGTGATGAAGTGAGTCCGGTCAATCGAGATGAAGGGCAGGGGAACTTCTTTCTAAAGCCAAATGGCGTCTTTTACTTCACCGAGCAAGGCGCGGGGATCATCGAAACGAGCGAATGGCCTCTCACGAATCTCCCGCCAATTCGATGTGCGACACAATCCGGGCCACTCCTTGTTCAGCGAGGTCAACTCCATCCCGCCATTCGTCCCAATTCGCCGAACAAGCTGATCCGAAATGGCGTTGGTGTGCGCGCCGACGGCCACCTCTGTTTTGTCATCTCAACCGGCCCGGTTTCGTTCCACGATATGGCCACCTTCCTGAGAGACCAGCTTCGGTGTCCGGACGCCCTTTATCTTGATGGAGCTGTCAGTGCTCTGTGTGTCCCGAAGGCCGGAATCAACACCGAGGCAAAGGGGCTTGGGCCGGTTATTGGTTTGTGGGAATGAGAGCGATGGATCTGAATACCATCTTTCGGATAATGAGTTGGCGGGTTTGAGCGATCAGGATTTTTAAAGGATGATGAAAAAAAGATTCATTTGGTGGCAATAAAATAGGTAGCTCGTCGTTAGTGCCCCTTGAACCTCTGTGGATGACTCTCTCTTAATTCGAAAATTCTGCAGCGATGGCGATGGCGAAGCTGCCGCCGAACTGCTGGGGAAATACGAGCGGGCTCTCTATCAATTTATCTGGCAAATGCTACACCTGTCTCTTATACACATCTGACGCTGCCGACGATCTACTCTGTG